>CAXNED010000098.1:0-5113 GCA_964201385.1 Sulfurimonadaceae bacterium
GCGGCGTATGCGCTGTCAACCTCTTGTCTTGATGGATAGCCTCCGTTAGTTGCTTTTATCATTTTTTCAACTCGAAGCCACTCGTTTTTTGATTTTGTAAGCGTTGCCATTGCCTCTGCAACATTTGCCTCATATTTTGCAAGTGCGGCTTGGTAACTGGTCACTTTTGAGGAGAGTTTGACGGTATCTAAACGAGCCATCACCTCCCCTTTTTTTACATGCTGGTTATAATCAACCAAAACCTCGCTTATAGTTCCAGAGACCTCTATCCCGACATCAACGCTGTTTGTCGGCTCCATGTTTCCGCTTGCATCGACCATGACGGTGATGGTTTTTCTCTCAAGCGGTGCGCTTAGGTACTCTATCTCATTTTTGTTTTTGCTGGTTTTGTACCAAAAAAAAGCTCCAGACATAAGCAACAAAATAGACAAAAGTATAAAATATATTTTAAAACTTCTCTTTTTATGCCCACCCACGCCAAGTGTTTGTTCTATCATCTCATCTGCCATCTGCTACTCTTTACTTGAAATTTGTGAAAAATGAAGTTTTGCCAACTCTAGCTGCATATCTATCTCGCTTATTTTTATGTTGAGCTCTTCTATAGCTCTTGTATTTTTTATGATTTGCAAATCGTACCCCGTTTTTGTGCCTGCATCGACTCCCGCTTTGATGGCATCAATAAGCCCATCGTACAAAGAGAGGTTTTTTGTGCTTACCTCGTTGTATCTGCGGTAACTCTCTATGAGCGCAATGGACTGCTCATAAGAAGCATTTAAGGCTCTTTGCTTGTCGGCGACTTGGGCAGACTGCTTCATCTGCGTTGCCTGTGCCTCTTGGATAGTCGCTTTTGCGTTGTAAGCCAAAGGGATGTTAAGAGCAACTCCCACGCCATAGTATGCGCCATCATCTCTGTATGTATATTTTTTGGACTCGTACTCTTTGTACCCAACATCTGCATTTACGCTAAGTGATGGAAGATAGCCGCTTTTTGTCACACCTTGAAGCCCTTTTAGGCTCTCTAGCTGCAACTTTTCATAATTAAGAGAGATATTTTCTTGCAAAAAACTCTCTTTTTGCACCAAAGAGAGGGTTGGAAGTGCAAACTCTGCGGGATTTATGTCGCTAATCTTTGCAACATCCTCTTTGAGTTTTGCAAGCGTGTAGTCATAAGTTACGAGGCTCTTTAACTGGCTGCTCTGCTGTACAAGCGCATTGTTTAGCTCCGTGATGTCGGCTTTTCCCGCATCATAAAGCTGCTTTTTTATAAAAATCTCAATCTCTTGGTTTTTAAGCGTCAGTTGGCTCTGCTCTTTTTGATAAAGCGTCTTTTTGTAGTTTAAAACAGAGGTAAAAATCTCTTCATTTAACGCCGCTCTTTGGGAGTTCAGAGCCATCGCATCCGCTCTTTTTTTGGCATCTGCATACTCTATCTGGTACTCTATGCCCCCAGAGCGAAATATATCTTGCGTTATGGAGGCAGAATTGTTTTTACTAAAACCATAATCTCCAAGATAACTCTTGTCATACCCCCATGAAGCACCAAGATTGAGCGGTGCTATCCAGTTGTATCGTAACTTTTCATGCTCTGATTCGTATCTGTTTTGCTCTTGAAGCAACAACTCCTGCTTTTGGGGCGAGAGAAGTTCTGCCTCTTGCGCACTTAAGGGCAAAACAAAAAGCAAAAGGTGTAAAAAAGAGAGTGTTTTGGCGTTTTTCATCGCTCCTCCTTTATATAGATTTGACTTTATAAATCTCGAAAAACTTGTTTTTCGTATCTTTAGGGCTTACGCAAGGGACATCTGTCCCTGCCACTAAAACGGACGAGTTCGTTTTAGTGCGTAACATCAGTATTTATCTCAAAAATATTCATTCCATCCTCATATCTATCTTGAGATAGCGCTTCTCTCTTTTTGCATCATGTAAGAGAGTATCTCGTACTCGGCAGGCGAGAGTTTGAGCGGAATGGACTCTTTTGTAATCTCTCTTGCGCTCTCGTCTCTCTCAAAAAGCTTTCTTTTTTTTGCACTCTCTGGGTGGATGCGTCGCATAATCGCTTCGATTCTAAAGAGCAGTTCATCTGGGTTGTAGGGCTTTGAGAGATAATCATCGGCACCATTTGCAAAACCGATTGTTTTATCTCTCATGTCAGAACGAGCCGATGAGATGATAATGGGGATGTTGCTCTCTTGGCGAACAGAGCGGCAAATCTCCAAACCATCCATTTGAGGCAGCGACAAATCAAGGATGAGCAAGTCATAACGGTTCTCTCGAAACAGTTTTAAACCCTCAAGCGGAGTAAGCGCCACGGTGGTATCTATCTGACTTTTCATAAGCCGTGATTGCAACAGTGTAGCCAGTTCTTCATCATCTTCTATCATCAATATCTTTACCATGTCTCTGATTATATCTTTAAAATGTAACAAGCCACCCTTTAAAAAAGGGCAACTGTTTTAAGCACTTAGGCTAAGAGACGAACTACTTGTTGTAAGTTCGTTAGAGCTGTAGTATGCGAGAATGTTTTGAAGCATCTTATCGCTTGAACTTGAAGATGATTGCATAGCGGTTGTAAATTCACTCAAGTCAACAGTGCCGCTTGCGTCGCTGTCTATGGAGTTTAGAAGCTCCTTTGCCATCTCCTCAAAATTCGGTTTTGCCATTGTCGTTGCGGACGAACCGTATGATGCATACGAACTATAATTAGAACTCACAGTCATAAGAGACTCCTTGTGTTGTGTAGCAAGAAACTCTTGCTCAAACGAAAGAGTAGAACAGAGAGGGTAACTTATCGGTAACAAGCACATCTCTTGCAAGTTTAAAATAAGAATCATCGTACTATACTTTGAACTATTTTCAAATATTAAGGTTTTTCTTGAAGCTATTTTTTATATTACTTTTTTTTGGAACTTTTCTTTTCGCCAAAGAAGATAATGTAAATGATTTGCTCTCGCAGTACCGTGAAGCAAGTGAACTCTCACATCAAACCACAGAAGAAAAGTCTGGTCATGTAACTGTTTTTAGTCGTTCCGACTTAGATAAAATGCAGGCTTATACGCTCAATGATGTGCTCAAAACCATCAAAATGTTTACCCTCAAAAACACCACTTTTGGCCCTAGCGCTCTTGTGAAAAGCCCCTATTCCGAAAGTTCCATGTCTTCTGTAAAAATTTATATCAATGCGCATGAGATTACTTCTGTTACGGCTGGCACAGGAATTGCGCAGTTTGGGCAGATGGGGCTCAACCACATCGACCATATTGAAATATATCAAGCATCCGATGCCATCGCTTTTCACGGAGAACCAGGAAACATGGTCATTAAACTCTACACAAAAGACCCTGCTCGTGAAAACGCAACCGTTGTTCAAGGTTCGGCAGATTCCAAGGGTGGCAGCAGAGGGCAGGTTATAGATGCGCAAAATTTTGGCGACTATTCCTATCTTGCCAACGCAGACATAAGCGCAAATAGATACGACAAAGAGAGAAACACAAACGACAAAGAGCTCTCAAGAGATAGCAACAGAGGGCAGTTTTACTTTAACTTTGCCAAAAAAGATGAATATTTCATTGAAGGTGGCGCTTCAAAAGAGAGAAGCGATATTTTTAACGGTTTTGGCAAAAGCGTAGAAGATGGCGACATCACCTCAAACTACAACTATCTGCAATTTACAAAATATCTCCCTTCTCAAACAGAACTTATTGTCTCTGGAGTTTATGAAAAAGTTGATGTCACAAACAGTGATGCCTTGGGGGTTCGCCTTTTTGATGACTCAAACAGTACAAACTTTAGTGCCGTAACAGGCTCTTACATGTATGGCATTTTGCTGCAAAAACACCACAATTATGAACAGCACAACTTTTTGTTTGGAGCAGAAGCTAAACTCAAAACATTTTTTCTTGATGCACTCCAAAGCAATGGCCTAGAAAAAAACTATCCTCTTGGTCCTAAAAGTCTCGATATTTATATGTTTTTTGCAGAAGACAGCTACGATATCAACGAAAATCACCAGCTCACTTTTGGAATTAAAGCAAATTACTACAATAACCATCTTCACAATACCAGCGAAGAACATATTGTGCGCCTTGCCTATCTTGGCAAACTCTCGGAGGAGTTTTCGCTCAAAAGTTTTATCCAAAAAGGGTATGTTTATCCGCTTTTTTCGCAAACCACTTTCTCGCCTATAGCTGCTCCAAATCCAAATCTAGAAGCTTCAAAAATAAAAATTATGAAAGCAGAACTTGAGTACAAAAAAGAGAAATTGACGCTGACATTTGGCACAGGAGTGTCTGAATCAAAAGATGGAATTGTCTTCAACAAAACGCTTAACATGTATGTCAACAACGATGGAGATTCGGATTTTGCACAGCTTTTTCTTACTTCGGAGTACAGATTTGATGCAGAAAACAAACTTATAGCTGAGTATTTTAGAGCGTATAAAGATAATAAAACTTTTACCTCAGACACAGGCGCGCTTGTGCAGTTTTACTCAACATTTGGCAGATTTGACCTCTACAATGAGCTTGTGTACCGCTCCTCGTATGTTGGGCTTGATGGTGTACATGTAGATGCAGGATACGACTACACAGCAGGTGCAATCTACCACTATAACAGCCATCTCAATCTCAAGCTCAAAGGAGAGAACATCTTTGACAAAGCCATAGAGACAAGCATAAACGGCGCAAAAATTCCTGTTCTTGAGCAAAGAACTCTTCTGACTTTGGAGTATATTTTTTAGATGAAAAAGCTTTTTCTTTTTCTTGTTTTGACCTTGGCACTTTTTGCAAACGAAAGTAGAGATGCCATTCAAGCACAGATTTTAGAAAAAATTTTTCAAAATATAGAGATAAACAAAGAGATAATCCTCTGGTCTGACAACAAAATGCTTTTGAGAGAGTTTGAAAAAAAAGGGCATTTTAAAACTACAAAAGATTACACTGAGGCTACACTTCTTGTGGTTGAAGAGATGGAAAATCTTCCAAAACACTTCGACAAAAAAGCAGTTTTTGTGCTTGAGTATGCACTTCTTGAAGAGATTCCAGAGAGTTTTGGCTCGATGTTTTGGAAAAAAGGAAGACCAAATATTGTGTTAATCGAATCTCGGTTCAAAACACACGGT
>CAXNED010000099.1:0-5109 GCA_964201385.1 Sulfurimonadaceae bacterium
GAAGCAAACTTTATCAACCCAAGAACGTTGGAGAAAAACCAGAGAGATTTGCTCAAAGACAGTTTTAAAATCATCAACAAGTTCAAAAAGTTTATGACCTTTCACTTTCACTTAAATATGGTCGTATAAAGATGTTTGGTTTTATCTCAAAGTTCAAGGCAAATGCAAACCGTAAAAGGCTCAAAGATGAGAAGTTTGCGTTTTTGTTTGATGCAGACACAAGCGGCGAGTATGTTGTTTTTGACACCGAGACAACTGGGCTTGATGTGAGCAAAGATGAGATACTCTCCATCGGAGCGGTAAAGATAAAAGAGAACAAGATACTTTCGTCGCAAACGTTTGAGGTTTTTTTGCAAAACTCCAAAGAGATAAGCAGTACAAGTATCAAGATTCACGGGATTCGCCCCGTTGATTTGAAAAATGCTAAAACAACGAAGGAGGGGATTGAGGAGTTTTTACATTTTGTAGGTGCGAGACCACTTGTTGGTTACTACCTAGAGTTTGATGTGGGTATGATAAACAGATACACAAAAGAGATGCTTGGCATCACACTACCAAACCAAATGATCGAAGTTTCTGAAATATACTTTGATAAAACGATTTCATTGATACCGCAAGGAAATATTGATTTGCGGTTTGATACAATCTTAAAAAAGTGCGGCGTTCCAAACATGGGCGTGCACAATGCCGTCAATGACGCAATCATGACGGCTATGATATACTTAAAATTAACTAAAGGAAGTAAATAATGCAAAGAGAAGTTTTTAAACCAAACCCAGAGTTTAGCAAAAGTGCTAGAATCAAAAATATGTGTGAGTATCAGGAGTTGCAAGACTTTGCAACAAGAGATTATGAGGGCTTTTGGGGTAGTTATGCAAAAGAGAAACTAGAGTGGATGGTACCTTTTACCAATGTACTTGATGAGAGCAACGCACCGTTTATAAAGTGGTTTGAGGGCGGAAAACTTAACGTTTCTGTTCAGTGTATCGACAGACACTTAAAGAGCCGTAAAAACAAAGCTGCGATTATTTTCGAGGGTGACAGAGGCGACAAGCAAATCATCACATACCTAGAACTTTACTACAATGTAAACAAGTTCGCAAACCTGCTCAAAAATGAGTTTGGCGTACAAAAAGGTGACCGTGTTGTTATCTACATGCCGATGATTCCAGAAGCGGCTTATGCGATGCTTGCGTGCGCTCGTATCGGTGCTATCCACTCTATTGTATTTGGCGGATTTTCTGCTGAAGCACTCAAAGACAGAATCATCGACGCTGAGGCAAGAGTGGTTATCACAGCGGATGGCGCATTTAGAAAAGACAAGCCTTACATGCTAAAACCTGTTGTTGACGAAGCTCTTAAAGGCGAGACTCCTGTTAAAAAAGTTTTGGTTGTTGAGAGAAACGGCGAAGATGTAACATGGGTTGCAGGACGTGACTACTCGTACAACGAGCTTATCAAACACCAAAATATAAAATGTGAGCCAGAAGTTATGGATGCGGAAGACCCTCTTTTTCTTCTTTACACTTCAGGAAGTACGGGCAAACCAAAAGGCGTTCAGCACAACCAAGCAGGATACATCCTCTGGGCGCAAATGACGATGGAGTGGGTATTTGATGTAAAAGAGAACGATACTTACTGGTGTACGGCGGATGTTGGCTGGATTACAGGACATACGTACATAGTTTATGGACCACTTGCGATGGGTGCAACTACTATCATGTTTGAGGGCGTTCCGACGTACCCAGATGCAGGAAGACCGTGGAAAATGGTAGAAGAGTACAAAGTAAACCAGTTCTACACAGCACCAACTGCTATCCGTGTTCTACACAAAATGGGCGAAAATGAACCTGCAAAATACGACCTCTCAAGCCTAAAAGTTCTAGGAACAGTAGGTGAGCCTATCGACCCGCCAGCATGGAAATGGTACTATGAAGCTATCGGTGGCGGCAAATGCGCAATCGTTGATACTTACTGGCAAACAGAAACAGGCGGACATATCGTCTCTCCACTCCCAGGGGCAACTCCTATCAAACCAGCATGCGCAACTTTCCCACTCCCTGGTATCATGGCGGAGATACTCGATGAAAACGGTGTCAAATCAGAAGTAGGCGAAAAAGGGTTTATGTGTGTCACACGCCCATGGCCATCGATGATAAGAAACATATGGGGAGATAATGAGAGATTTGTAAAATCATATTTCGGCGATGTCAAAAAAGATGGAAAACCTGTTTACTTCACAGGAGACGGCGCATATTACGATGAGCAAGGTTACATCACTATCACAGGTAGAACAGACGATGTTATCAATGTAAGCGGTCACAGAATGGGTACGGCGGAAGTTGAAGCAGCTATCAAAAAACATCCAAATGTAGCAGAAGTTGCAGTTGTAGGAAAACCACACGAGATAAAAGGCGAGGGCATCTTTGCATACATCGTACTAAAATCAGACAGCGGCATAGCAGATGAGGTAGAAGAGGTAAAAGCTATCAACAAAGTCATCCAAAAAGAGATAGGAAATATCGCTTTATGTGATGATGTAGTCTTTGTAACAGGCTTGCCAAAAACCCGTTCAGGCAAAATCATGAGACGCATCCTCCGCTCTATAGCAAAAGGCGAAGAGATAACACAAGACACGTCAACACTAGAAGACCCATCAGTAGTAGCAACCATCATCGCTACGGTTCAGTCTTGTAAGTTGTAAGGGTTTCTTTATTTGTAATATATTTTTTTCTGTAATTCAAGGAAAACTTGTTTGACTGATTATCAGACTACCATAGGCAAAGGCTAGGACTTCGGTTCTAGCCTTTTTTTTGCCTTTTTTACTAAACTGCAAAAAGTAGCTTTTTGATGCAAAAATGCTACAATTTCAATCCAAAAACCAAATAAAAAGAGAACTGATGCAGCTTTGTGTAGCCCTTGATTTACCTACAAAACAAGAAAATTTAGATTTAATTCACAAGATAAAAGAGTACCCCATCTGGCTAAAAGTTGGGCTTCGTTCTTACATAAGAGACGGGGAAGAGTTTTTAAAAGATATCAAAAAGATAAACCCAGATTTTAAGATATTTTTGGATTTGAAGCTCTATGACATACCAAACACGATGGCGGATGCGGCGGAGTCTATCATGGGGCTTGGTGTGGATATGTTCAATGTCCATGCGAGTGCAGGAAAGCGTGCGATGCAAGAAGTCATGGGTAGGTTGCAAAAGTACGAAAACCGCCCTATCGTTTTGGCGGTAACTGCTCTTACCTCTTTTAGCGAAGAGGAGTTTAGCGAGGTTTATGATGCTTCCATTGCAACAAAAGCAGACCAATTTGCAAAAGATGCACATGAAAGTGGGCTTGACGGGGTTGTTTGTTCGGCTTACGAGAGCGCATCTATAAAGAGCATTACGGGTAAAAACTTTATGACACTTACTCCAGGGATTCGCCCTTTTGGTGAGGATGCAGGTGATCAGCAAAGAGTGGCAGATGTTGCTTACGCAAAAAGCGCGAATGTTGATTTTATCGTCGTTGGTCGCCCGATTTACAAATCGGATGACCCTGCTTTTGTCGTTGAGAAAATTTTACAAACGCTTTAGCTTTCTTTTGCTACTCTCTCAAGAAGCTCTTTAAACTTAGGCGGTACATCGCCTATGCGGCTTAGGTTGTTGTATGCATCAAGCTTGTAGCTTCCCTCTTCATTTGTAAATATTTTTAGCTCCAAATCCACCCTCTGTGACAAATCTAAAACTTTGTAGCTTAGGTTGTCAAGTATAAGCGGCGGTTTCTCTTTAGACTCAAAATAACTCAGCACCATGTGAGATTGCCCAGTAAATTTTTCCTTTGAAGTGGTAAGAAAAAGCTTCTCCTTTTCAAATCCAAGCTTCAAAAGCGTGAAATACTTGATAATAGCAAAATCTTCACAGTCCCCATACCCACAAATCAAAAACTCTTTTGGAGTACTCCAATAATCATTTTGCTTGTAGGTAACAATATCAGGAAGTGAACGAAGCTGGTTGAGATAGAAGTTTGCTCTCACAAGCCGTTCAGCTAACGGAAGAGGCTTAAGAGCGTCTAATGTTTTAAAATAGTCAATAACTCTATTTTTAGATGTTGTATCCGACCCTTTTTCAAGTTTCTCAAGCTGAAATGTTTCCATCTCTGGATAGCTTGAAGCAAGAAGAAAAAAAGGTAAGAGTAAAAATAAAGAAGTTTTCAGTATCTACCCCCCCCGCTAAATAAATGTTTTAAAACCATGTTATCGGCATTTTAGGATTTTTATTTATAAAAAGCAAGTCAGATTACAAAAAAATCTATATTAAGCTTTATATTATTTATATATGACTATAATTGCACTCTCAAACGGATAGGTGGGTGAGTGGCCGATACCACATCCCTGCTAAGGATGCGTACGGGTAACCGTACCGAGGGTTCAAATCCCTCCCTGTCCACCAGAGACCCCCATTTTAGGGACTTTTAAAGCCCTTAAAGATTATTACAAAAACCCTCCATACCCTTAAAAAATAAAATTTATCACAACCAAGACATTAAACGATGTTTTTTAACTTTAAAATAAATATCTTTATCTTTAGAATCATCTTCACTTTTTAGAGTATCTTTAACAAGTTTAATCATTTTTTTTATCTCTTCATGCTCCGAAGCATCATAAGAACCTTGACCAACCAAAGAACACTTTTTTTCAAACTTATAATCTCTATCCATAAAAACAAGATGACCAAGCATCTTTTCCAAAAAAATATTTTTTCTCATGTAATTCCTTTATTTATAAATTGAGATACTTCTATCAAAATCTTTGTAGTTTGATTCAATATAGCGAACATAAACATCATAAACCATTTGAGTAGATGCATGACCGAGAAGTTGCGCAAGTTGTACAGGCGTTACGAGATTGTTGTAAAGCATATTTGTAGCGTATGTGTGTCGTGTGTTGTATGGGCGTCTGTATTCTAGTTCTAAGAGTTCAAGGAGCGGTAACCAATTATTATCTACAAAAGAGTGAGTGTCTCTATATGGTTCTTTGTATTGAGTGATAAAGAGATATTCGTTATCGTGGAGATTGTATAGCTCTTCTATAAATGGGTTTAGTAACTCGATAATCGGGAT
>CAXNED010000100.1:0-5077 GCA_964201385.1 Sulfurimonadaceae bacterium
AGAGATATCGTGATGGTAAATGCGGCGGCGGCGCTCATGGTGGATGGTTTGGCACGAGATATCCAAGATGGTTTAGAGATGGCAGCGCATGCCATAAAAAGCGGCAATGCCAAAGCAAAACTCCAGCAAATTATAGAGATTTCCAACAAACTATGAAAAGATATATCCTCTCTTTAGATGACATGGATGAAGTTGTAAGTGATGTCGCATCCCATTTTCAAAACGGTGTGGTCATCTTGCGTGGCGATTTGGCATCTGGAAAAACAACGCTTGTCAAAAAGATAGTAGCGCATTTGGGCATAGACGAGGATGTGACATCGCCTACTTTTTCACTCCAACATGCCTATGCAGACAGGGTTTTTCACTATGATATCTATAACCACGGTTTAGAGCATTTTATGTCGCTTGGGATGCTTGAGGAGTTGGAGAGAGAGGGGCTTCATTTTATAGAGTGGGGTGATGATACTTTGGTATCACTCCTAAGAGAGGCGGGCATCAACGTGATGAGTGTTGATATAGAAAAAATTTCCAATGAGAAGAGAGAGTACAGAGTATGCACATACTAAAAGCGGTTGACTTAAAGAAAAAGATAAAAGATTTGGAGATAGTAAAAGGTATGAGCCTTGAGGTCAAAAGCGGCGAGGTTGTGGGGCTTTTAGGACCAAACGGAGCGGGAAAAACGACCACTTTTTACATGATATGCGGACTTGTTGAAGCGAGTGGCGGAGAGGTCTTTTTTGATGATGAAAACCTCTCAGGCATGCCGCTTCATGAAAGAGCACTCAAAGGTATCGGTTATCTACCGCAAGAGGCTTCTATCTTTAAAGATTTGAGCGTTGAAGAGAACCTTCTTATCGCCGCCGAGGTAAAGATAAAAGGCAAAGAGGCGCAAGAGAAGAGGATTTTGGAACTGCTTGATATGTTCAACATAGAGCCGATTCGCTACCGCAAGGGTGTGAGCCTTAGCGGTGGAGAACGCCGCCGTGTAGAAATCGCCCGTGCGTTAGTCAACAAACCGAAGTTTTTACTTCTCGATGAGCCTTTTGCAGGAGTTGACCCCATCGCCGTGATGGACATACAGACGGTTATCAGACAGCTTGTCTCTTACGGCATCGGCGTACTCATAACCGACCATAATGTGCGTGAGACTTTGGATGTTTGCGATAGAGCTTATGTCATCAAGTCTGGTTCGCTCTTAGCTAGCGGAACGAGCAAAGAGATAGGGCAAAATGCGGATGTCCGCAAACACTACCTCGGCGAGGAGTTTAAGCTCTAAGGGGCTTAGCAACGATGGCGCAACTTAGGCAAACACAGAGCGTAGAAAACAAGCACAAACTCTCCAACACTCTGCGCAACTGGCTGCCGATTTTGCACTCAAGCCTTAGCGATTTGGGCGAAGCGATGGCGCCTTTTGTGGAAGCAAATCCAGTTGTAGAGATAAAATCTGGATTTGAAGAGGATTTTGAGAGATTTTTACCTAAAAAAATCATCTCTTCTTCTGTGGCAAACTCTCGCACAGAACAGATAGAAGCACTCACCATCCAGCACCGCTCTCTTTTTGATGTACTTGATGAACAGATAGACTCAAGCCTTTTCCCCACACCAAAGTCAAAAGATGCGGCGCACTTTGTTGTCGCAAACCTTGATGAAAACGGCTACTACGAGGGAGAGAGTGAACTTTTTTGCAAATTAAACGGCATGACGCTTGAAGAATTTGAAAAAATCCGTCTGCGTTTTGCACATATAGAACCCGTTGGAATCGCCGCAAAAAATCTTCAAGAATCCTTCTTGTTTCAGCTTGACAGTTCCGATGTAAGCGATGAAGCGTACGCACTCGCCATCAAAGTTATCAACGATTTGGAAAACATCTATGCCTACTCCAATGAGAAAAATTTTGCGGAGGTTATGCGAGCTTTAGGCACTTTTAAAAACCCGCCCGCCATCGAATACTTAGAAGAGTCATCACAAGTTATCCCTGACTTGATGATATTTTTTAACGATGACGAATCCATAGAAGTAAAACTCAACGATGCTTACTACCCGACCATCAACATCAACACAAACTACGGCGTTGCACATGAGTATGTCTCCCAAAAAATCAAAGAGGCAAAAGGTTTGGTAGATGCTCTTGACATGAGAAAAGCAACGCTCTATAAAGTGGGATTGATGATAGTCGAGTACCAGTATGAGTTTTTTACAGGCGGAGCGATTATGCCCCTTACACTTAAGACTTTAGCCGATGAGTTTGGACACAACCCCTCAACCATTTCACGTGCCATAGCCAACAAATACATAGCCTGCAACAGAGGCACATACGCCATGAAAGATTTTTTTACCACCGCCATAGACGAAGATGTCTCAAACGCCGCTATAAAAGAGTTTGTAGTAAATCTGGTAAAACAAGAAAATAGAAAAAAACCGCTAAGCGATATGAAACTCTTAGAACTCATCCAAGATAAATTTAAAGTAGAAATGGTAAGACGCACCATCGCTAAGTACAGAAAACAGCTCAACGTAGCAGGTTCAAGCGAGCGCAAAAAGCTTTATCATTTACATTAAAAAAAGGAGTGTTATATGTTGCGTTATATGATAGTGGTCGTTTGTTCAATTGGTTTATTGTCTTCGTTGATGGCTAAAGATACAGATACAAAGTTGGGATGCGTAGGAATCGACAAGTTAAACAGTTCCATTACACCTGTTAATTTGGCTGTTGGGGTTATGGAGTGCATAAAAAGCGATAAATACAAAGAAGGCGTGGAGATGTATATGCTTTTTGGTGCTTACGGTCAGTTTGATACCAGAAGAGTGGTTGATACATCTGCACATCAAGCCATACCTGCGCTAAAAATGTATATTTCCAATACTGTAACCGAGGCAAAAAGAGAAAAATGGTTACAAACGGTAGATACTATTTTAGATGAGAAAAACATAGGTAAACTATGCACTAAAATCAAACAAATCGGTATGCCTTCGTATTATCCAGAGTACATGATAGCACATGGACTTCAAGCCTTTAACGGTGAAGGCAAAAGCGAAGTTTATAGTGATTTTCCTGCAAAAGAGACATGGGAAGGCATACTTGAAGGATATGTGCATTGCAAATAAAAAAACTGCTTGATGCCGAGGTCGCCAAGCGCAACTGCGAGGGCGAGGTTTGCGAAGAGCGGCTTGACCCCATCATGGTCGCACACAAGCATAAAGACCCGACTATCTCGCTTATTTGTGCGCTTTTTGCATACGGAAATGTAAAGCAGATAGTGAAGTTTTTAAACTCGCTTGACTTTTCGCTTCTGCAAAAAAGTGATGATGAGATAAGAGAAGCTCTGAAAAATCACTATTACAGATTTCAAAAAAGCGAGGATGTGGCGGCTCTTTTTATCGCTCTAAAACGGCTAAACGAAAAAACAACGCTTGAAGAGGTCTTTAAAAGCGGTTATCTTAAAAACAGAAGCGTTATAGAGGGTATAAACTCTCTTATAAAAACTTTGCAGGAGATTTATCCGCACTCATCTATGGGATACAACTTTTTAATCTCTCAAGTAACCTTTAAAACAAAGGGAGCAGGGGCGTTGAAGCGTTGGATGATGTACTTGCGCTGGATGGTGAGAGAGGACAATATCGACATGGGTTTATGGAGCGGTGTTGACAAAAGCGACCTCATAATCCCGCTTGATACGCACACTTTTAATGTCTCAAAAAAACTGGGGCTTCTGAGCAGAAAAAGCTATGATTTGGAAGCGGCGATGGAGTTAACCAAGAAGCTAAAAGAGTTTGACAGACAAGACCCGCTGAAGTATGATTTTGCCCTCTACCGCATAGGGCAGGAGAAACTTTGGGTATAATTGCTTTATTACACATTACAAGGAGCGTCCATGGAGTGCGAATTTCCAACTATCAACGCAAATAAACAAGAGATAAAAGAGATATTTAACATCACAAAAACCATAGCTGTTGTCGGGCTTTCGCCAGATGAGAGCAAAGATAGCCATAGAGTGGCAAAGTATCTCCAAGAGCATGGCTTTAAGATAGTGCCGATTTATCCAAAAGAGGAGACTATTTTAGGCGAAAAAGTCTATCGCTCGCTTGCAGAGATTCCTTTTGAGATAGATATGGTAAACATCTTTAGAAAACCAGACTTTTTAGCTTTGGTAGCGGATGCGTGTATCGCTAGAGGAGATGTGAAGATTTTTTGGGCGCAAAAAGGGATTGTGAACAACGAAGCCGCACAAAAGGCAAAAGATGCAGGCATGAGCGTTGTGCAAAATATGTGTACGATGGTAGAACATCGCATGCTTTTTTAGGAGTTTTTTTTGTTTGATGTAAAAAAAATCTATGAAGCAAGAGAGCGCATAAAGGGTGTTGTTGTTGACACGCCTCTCTCGTACGCACCGCATCTGAGCAAACACTCTGGATGTGAGGTTTACCTAAAAAAAGAGAATCTTCAAGTAACTGGCGCATTTAAAATCAGAGGTGCATACAACAAGATAGCGACCCTTGACGATGCACAAAGAGCGTGTGGCGTTATCGCTGCAAGTGCTGGCAATCACGCTCAGGGTGTGGCACTCTCCGCCTCTATGTTTGGCATAAAAGCCATTATCGTTATGCCAGAGTCAACACCGCTGACAAAGATAAACGGAGTGAAAAACTACGGTGCAGATGTCATCTTGCATGGTGCAAACTATGATGAGGCGTACGCACACGCCATAGAGTATGGCAAAAAGCACTCACTTACTTTTGTACACCCTTTTGAGGATGATGAGGTCATAGCAGGGCAGGGAACGCTCGCACTGGACATCTTAGACAAATGTGCCGATTTGGACGCAGTTGTTGTTCCTGCTGGTGGTGGCGGACTTGTCTCTGGGATGGCATGCGCCATTAAAAGCATCAACCCAAACATCGAAGTTATCGCCGTAAGTGCCAAAGGCGCGCCCGCACTCAAAAACTCTTTTGACCTAAAAACACCCATTGATAGCTTAAGTGTGCGAACCATTGCAGACGGAATTGCTGTACGAGATACATCACCCATCACTTTGGGCTATATGTTGGAGAGCGTCGATAGATTTATCAGCGTGGATGA
>CAXNED010000101.1:0-5011 GCA_964201385.1 Sulfurimonadaceae bacterium
AAAATCGATGGTTCACTCGTAAAGTTTATCACAATTGATGAGAGTTCAAGAGTTATCGTCAAAACCATCGTCAACTTTGCCTCCAACTTAGGACTTAAAACAATCGCTGAGTTTGTAGAGGACAAAGATGCGCTAGAGATGCTTGAGAAGATGGGCGTGGACTTTGTGCAAGGGTACTATATAGGAAAACCAAGCAACGCACTTTGTGAGGATTTTAGATAACCTCTCTTTTGAGATGCGCTTTGAGCGATGTTAAAACCTCATAGCTGATAGTTTTTGCATAAGATGCCGCAACTCTCGCATCGTCAAAAATCAGCAGTTCTTCTTGCGCGCTTAAAAACGAGCTGTTATCCATAGAGATACGACCAACAAGTTCTACTCCGTGTGGAGTTTTGTAGCCATTTTGCGCACAAATACGCAAAAATCCATCTCCATACCCAAAGTCATAGTTAGTTACAACTGATTCTTTAAGAACTTCTCCATCGCCGCCATAACCTACCCTTGTATCGGCATGAAGCACTCTTGAAGAGTTTTTTGAAGCAAAAAGCGATAAAACTGGTTTAAAGTCATATGTTTCAAAGGATTTGGGAAGCTCCAAACAGCCATACGCTGCAATCCCCACCCGTGCCATATCTTCATCAAAATCTACATGTCGAAAGAGAGAAGCAGAGTTTGAAGAGTGAAATCGAAGTGTTCCAAAACCAAACTTTTGTGCAAGTTTTTGCGCTTCTGCTTTTGCCTTTTGAAAGTTCTCTTTTTGCCAAAACCACTCACTTGTAAGCTCATCTGCACTTCTGTGATGCGTAAATAACCCTTCCAAAACCAGTCCCGCTTCTTTTATGCGTAAAAATGCCTCTTCCATTTCACGTACATTTATGCCGTTACGGTGCATCCCTGTATCGACTTTGAGCTCTACTTTTGTTCCTTTTGGAAACTTCTCTATGCTTTTGATATCGTTGATGGTGTAGCGTACTTTTTGGCTTGGGCATGAGGGTGTCTCACCCAAAACCAAAATATACTCAAAATACCCCTCTACGCTTTGCGCCTCACTGCATGTACGCACAACTGCTTTTTTGATGCCATACTCATGCGCCATTGCAGCCACTTCCACAAGCCCATGCCCGTATGCATTGTCTTTTAAAACAAGAGCGATTTTATCTACGCTTTTGGTACGTTTTGCAATAATGTCGAGATTATTAAAAAAATTGTTTTTATTTAAAATGATGTAAGCCATGAAGGAATTATACCAAATGAAAAGATTTATCGCAGAGTTTGAAGAGCAGAGTTTTACGCAAATTATATTTCCTCATGCAAAGAGTGATTGGGTTGACTATTTGGAGGAAGCGCAGGAGACATTTGCAAATATCATCAATGCCATCACAAAGTACCAAAAATGTCTCGTCGTGTGCGATGATGTAGAGAGTGTAAAAAGTCGCTTTGCACCGCATGAAAACCTCTTTTTTGTAGAGTATGAGACAAACGACACATGGGCAAGAGACTGCTCTGTTTTGTGTGTGGAAGATGGAAACGACATAAAGTTGCTTGATTTTACATTTACTGGCTGGGGTGGGAAGTTTGAAGCCTCAAAAGACAATGCCATGAGCCAAGCGATTGCACACCGCTACAGCAAAAAACTCACCACAATCGACCTCATCTTAGAAGGTGGCGGTGTTGAGAGCAACGGTGTGGAGACCATCTTAACCACTTCAGAGTGTATGCTCAACAAAAACAGAAACGCGCATCTTGAAAAAGAGGAGATGACAAAAACAGTCCAAGAAGAGTTTGGCATGAGCCGCATTCTCTACCTCAACCACGGTTATCTTGCAGGGGATGACACAGACTCTCACATCGACACACTCGCACGATTTGTTGATGCAAGAAGCATCATGTATGTCAAATGCGACGATGAAAACGATGAACACTTCAAAGAGTTAAAACTTATGGAGGAGGAGTTGCAAGCTTTTGCAAAAGAGTACGACTTTAGGCTTATCGCCCTTCCAATGAGTGACGCATGCTACTTTGAAGAGGAGAGACTGCCTGCAACGTATGCAAACTTTTTGTTTGTAAACGGTGCGGTTTTAGTTCCGACGTATGGCGTCAAACAAGACGAAGAGGCGTTAGAGATTTTTAGAGAAACTTTCCCAGAGAGAGACATAGTAGGCATCAACTGCTTTGCACTCATCAAACAACACGGCTCACTTCACTGCGTCACTATGAACTTTGCCAGCGGCGTCTCCCTGATTTAAAAGGGTAAACCCGCTATACATCAAATAAGCCGAGAGGCTTAAACCTAAAAGTATTAAAATGATTCGTTTTATCTTTTCTATTTTGCTCATGGTGGAATTTTAACATGAAAATAACAAAAAATTAACATATTTGTAACACTATGCTTATATAATTAACTAATTTTAAAGATTAAGGTAAGTTATATGATAAGCAAAAAAATCATTCCATTATCGTTAGTAACGGTAGCAATTTTAGGGGCAAGTGAAGTAACGCTTCCAAATGTCAATGTTGAATCAACCATGATTACAGAGGTAAGCCAAAATGCGCAACTCTCAGCAGATTTGGCACAAGCACTTAGCTCTAGCGTGCCTAGCATCGACATGAATCGCCGTAGTGGTATCGCAAACGACATCTACATCCGTGGACAAAAAAGAGACAATATCTCTGTAAGTGTTGATGGCACAAAAGTTTGCGGCGCATGTGTCAACAGAATGGACCCACCTACATCACATATCGTTACAAACCAAATCGAGAGTGTTGAAGTTATCGAAGGACCTTACGATGTTGAAAACTTTGGAACACTAAGTGGTGGACTTAAAATTACTACAAAAAAACCATCGCTAAAACCTCAAGGAGAGCTGAATTTTGGAATGGGAAGCTGGGGGTATAAAAAGATAGGAGTAAGCGGAAGCGGCGGTACAGAGCGCATCCGTGCACTTATCAGCGCATCGTATGAGACAAGCGATCAGTATAAAGATGGAGATGGAAACACGCTGGCAGATCAGGTTGACAATGCCATCGCAAACGGAAGCGCTCCAGCAACAACAGCATACCAAACACAATATCATGACGTTGATTCCTATGCCAAAAAAAGTATCATGACAAAACTTTTCATTGAAACACTACAAAACCAAGAACTTCGCCTCAGCTACACAGGCAACAGAAGCGATGACGTTCTCTACGCAAACTCAAAGATGGATGCGGCGTATGATGACTCAAATATCTACAGCATTGAGTACAACATCGACGATGTAACAAAAGAGTACAAAAATATCAATATTCAGTACTACTACTCTGACGTTGACCATCCGATGGATACAAAATACAGAAAATCAGGTGCTACTCCAAGCTACAGTACAAACCATCTTAAAACATCTATGCAGGGTATCAAACTAAAAAACAGTTTTGAGTTAGAGAACTATAAATTTTTACTGGGACTTGATGGAAGTAGAAGAACATGGGAGGGTGAAAAATACAGCACAAGCGTCACAACAGGTATGGTGACACCATTGGGTGTGAGCTTAACCCACACGCAAACAGACAACAAAGCCATCTTTGCAAAAGCAGAGAAGAGTTTTGGTGACCTAAAAATCGAAACGGGTGCAAGATTTGACACGACAGATATAACACCAGATGCGACAAGCAATATAGAGAATGACTACACCGCTCTAAGCGCAAATATCTTAGCAACCTACTCTTTGGATGCTAAAAACAGCATCTTCTTAGGTGTTGGCTCTTCCGCACGTGTTCCAGATGCAAGAGAACTCTATCCAATAGTTGACAATATTACAGGAAATCAAAATCTCAAACAGACAAAAAACAGAGAGTTAGATCTTGGATATGAGGTAAAGGCTGAGAGTTTTACATTTAAAGCAAAAACTTTCTACTCGATGCTTGAAGACTACATCTATCTTAAACACACATCGCCAACTGCTTACACTTTTGAAAACATCGACGGAACAGTATATGGTGTAGAGTTAAGCGGCTCTTACTTTGTAACTGATGCTATGACGGTTGATGCAGGTGCTTCTTATAAGAGAGGCAAAAAAGCATCTACTGCAACACAAAGCGACAGAGATTTGGCAGATATGGCTCCGCTAAGAGGAAAAGTTGCACTCAACTATGAGTACATGAACGACTCTACAGCAACCTTTGAGATGCAAGCATCTGATAGATGGGACAACATAGACAGCAACAGCGGTGAACAAGAACTAAGTGGATGGAGCATCTACAATGCAAAAGTAAAACATACACTTAGCAAAAATACGGATATAACAGTCGGTGTCAACAATCTTTTAGACACAACATATATCCAAAGCAACTCGTATGTTGACTTGATTTTACTAAATTCAAGCGGCACAACAATGCTTCTTAATGAACCTGGAAGATACTTCTACACAAACATCAATTTCAAGTTCTAAAACCTTACAGCCTGACTTTGCGTCAGGTTGACTTTTTAACTAAAAAGGATTATAATTTTTTTGCGAGTATTACTTTTTTATTAAGACGATGGAGTGGTAAAGTAAGGTTAGGGGAAGTCATGAGCCTCTAACCTTTTTTTTTACCCTCCAAAGTCTTAATAAGGGGGTTCTTTATGGATAAGATAATACTCGCAGTAATTCTTATGTGCATCTTCGCACCGTTACTTAGGTAACGCCAAGGGGTCTTTGCCCCTTGCCCCCACAAAAGCATTTTTTTAGTCCAATCTAGCTAAAATCTCTCCATGATAAAAAGATACCCAACCAAAAAAATATTTGTCGGCAGTGTTGCAGTTGGCGGTGATGCGCCTATCAGTGTGCAGTCTATGACATTTTCTAAAACTGCTGATGTAGAGAGTACAGTGGAGCAGATAAAACGCCTTCACTTTGCAGGGTGTGACATCGTGCGTGTTGCCGTTCCTGAGATGGAAGATGCACTCGCACTCAAAAGTATCAAAGAGCAAATCTCCCTCCCTCTTGTTGCAGATATCCACTTTAACCACCGTTTGGCACTCGTGGCGGCAGAA
>CAXNED010000102.1:0-4993 GCA_964201385.1 Sulfurimonadaceae bacterium
CGCAGCGGACGGGGCTCGAACCCGCGACCCCCTGCGTGACAGGCAAGTATTCTAACCAACTGAACTACCGCTGCGCATATAAGGTTTTTTGTATTAGACAAGACAAATTTTAACGAAGCATAGTAAACTATGACGAGTTGAAATTTAACAAAGTATAATCAAAAAAATGGTGGGCATTACTGGACTCGAACCAGTGACATCTACCTTGTAAGGGTAGCGCTCTACCAACTGAGCTAAACGCCCTAATCTAAATTTGGGTTTTTGAATTAGTTGTGCGTAAGATTTTGTGTAACATACTCAATGTATGTGAACAAAATATTGCGTGCAAATAATCAAAAAATGGCGCGATGAACGGGGCTCGAACCCGTGACCCCCTGCGTGACAGGCAAGTATTCTAACCAACTGAACTACCACCGCGCATTATAAAAAACTGGTGTCCTGTGATGGATTCGAACCATCGGCCACCTCATTAAAAGTGAGATGCTCTACCGGCTGAGCTAACAAGACATACCCTCTATGTGTTTAGAGGACGAAATTATAGGCAAATAGGTTTTAATTGTCAAGAAAAAAAGGGACAAATTTAAAAAAATGTCTCTTTATCTAGCAAGAGTAGCATTTTTATAGCAAAGAGCACACTTTGCTGTTGTACATAGTTTCTATCTCCACTCAGATGAAGGCGACTCTCTCTATGGTGCTCTTTGCTTCTTACGCTCACGTAGACAGTGCCAACTGGCTTATACAAAGTCCCCCCTTCATCACCCGCGATACCACTAATAGAGACGGTATAATCAGCGTTGCTCACATTCATAGCACCCTCGCTCATCTCCATAACAACCTCACTGCTTACCGCACCATGTTCCTGAAGTGTCTTGCCATGTACTCCAAGCCAGTTCTCTTTCATCGTGTTTGAGTAGGTGACAAGAGAGCCCTCAAGAACCTTAGATGCTCCGTTATGCTTCGTAAAATAGTAGGTTAATAGCCCTCCTGTGCAACTCTCAGCAAAAGAGATTTTTTTTCCACTTGCTGAGAGTTTTTCTATGATATAGCTCGGCATACTTGACGCTGCAATGAGTTTATTTGGAAGCAGCTGTTTTGCAGAGGCGATGAATTTGGATATATTTCCATACTTCTTACTTCTAACATCAATCCGCAACCATCCATCAATGAGATTGACCACATCTATCTTCAAATCATACATCTGCGCTATGGGGGAGAGCATCGCCATCGCACTCTCTTTGTCCTCCTCGAAAAGATGCACTGCTGCTTTGGAGTCCTCCATACTTAGCAAAACTTCTGGAAACATCTGCATCTCATCCATATGAAGAACGTTAGTAATCGAATCTTTATACTCTAAAAGATAACTTCCATCCTCAAAAACAGAAGAGTTTGAGGGGATAAGCATATCCTCTTTTAAAATCTGGTTATCGCCCGTTATGGTGCATAAAAGCTTACCGATTGTTGAGAAGTGCTGTTTTGTTGTGACAATAATTTGTCTATTTTTTGTGTTGAGTTCTTTGTCCAAATAGAGAAAAAGTGAATTATCGCTCTCTTTAAAAAAGGTAATAGAGTGGATAAAATCTGTTTTTTGCTCTATCTTTCTAATAACATACTCCCGCAGCGGCGTGTTGTAAATAAACTTGTTACCAATAAGAAGAAGATGAAGTTTCATGATGAGCATAACCTTTTAGAAATTGATTTTGCTGACTATAATACATTAAAGTAGCTTTTAAACGCTTAAGAGATATAATCCAAAAATTTTCTACGATTTGGAACAGCTATGGATTACAAAGATACACTCCTTTTACCTACTACAAAATTTGAGATGCGGGGCAATCTCATAAACAATGAACCAAAAAGATACGCTTCTTGGGATGATAAAAAAGTCTATGAAAAAATGAAGAAAAACCGCAAAGATGCGCAAAGCTTCACTCTTCATGACGGTCCTCCATACGCAAACGGTCACACGCACATCGGACATGCCCTCAATAAAATCTTAAAAGATATCATTATAAAACATAACTATTTTAGCGGCAAATCTGTGCGTTTTACTCCAGGTTGGGACTGTCATGGTCTGCCGATTGAGCAGCAAGTTGAGAAGAAACTTGGCGGAAAACAGAAAAAAGAGCTACTTGAAACCGCAAAAATCAGAGAACTTTGCCGTGCTCATGCAGCTGAATTTATAGACATCCAAAGAGATGAGTTTAAAAAACTGGGCGTTATAGCTGACTGGGAAAATCCTTATGTTACTATGGATTTTAAGTTTGAAGCAAACATCTACCGTACTCTTTGCAATGTCGCTAAAAAGGGGCTTCTCATCGAGAGAAGCAAACCTGTTTTTTGGTCATGGGCAGAGAGAACTGCACTTGCCGAAGCTGAAGTTGAGTATGAAAACAAAGAGTCACACTCTATTTTTGTGGCATTTGAACTAAGCGATGATGCAAAATCAAAACTCTCTATAACAGATAAAGCGGCTCTTGTTATCTGGACGACAACACCTTGGACGATTCCTGCAAATACGGGCATATCGCTTAATCCGCATGAAGAGTATGTGCTTACAACAACGGGTTATATCGTTGCAAAAGAGCTTTTGGAGTCTCTTAAAGAGCAAAATGTTTTAAGCGGAGAGGTTCTCAAGAGTTTTCACGCTAAAGAGTTTGAAAATCTTTTAGCACTAAACCCGCTAAATGCCAGAACTTCACGCATCGTTTTGGGCGAACATGTTCTTATGGACAGCGGAACTGGTTGTGTACACACGGCTCCAGGACATGGCGAAGATGACTACCGCATCGGGCTTGTTTATGACTTGGAAGTTATCATGCCAGTTGATGAGACTGGATGTTTTGATGAGAGCGTGGTAGGTTTGGGGCTTATCCCAAATGGTGAGAACTTTGTCGGTCGCCACATCTTTAAATCTAACGATGAGTTAATCGAGATGATGGGTAAGAGCGTGCTTAAAGTAAGCAAATTTACGCACTCATATCCACACTGCTGGAGAAGCCACACTCCTCTTATATTTAGAGCTACAAAACAGTGGTTTATCTCGGTTGACGGTACTCCAAAGGGTGAAGACAAAACACTTAGAGAGATAGCCCTTAGCGAAGTGGAAAAAACTCTCTTCTTTCCTGAGAGCGGCAAAAACAGACTAAGAAGTATGGTTGAAAACCGCCCTGACTGGTGTATCTCCCGCCAAAGAGACTGGGGCGTGCCGATAGCATTTTTCAGAGTAAAAGCAACGGGAGAAGTCCTGCTTGATGAGAAGGTCTTAAATTTTGTCGCTATGATTTTTGAGATGCACGGAAGCGATGCGTGGTACTCCATGCCGACAGAGCAACTCCTCTATGCAGGTTCTGGATACAGAGCCGATGAGCTTGAAAAAGTAACGGACATACTTGATGTCTGGTTTGACAGCGGCTCTACATGGTACAGCGTTTTAAAATCCCGCAACTATGATGCAGGAGAGTATCAGGCAGACTTATATCTTGAAGGAAGCGACCAACACCGTGGATGGTTTCAGTCATCTATGTTTTTAAGCACGGCGGTTGAGCATAAAGCACCATACAAAATGGTTCTTACTCACGGCTTCACTGTTGATGAAAAAGGCGAGAAGATGTCTAAGTCAAAAGGCAATGTCGTCGCACCTGATGCAGTTTTAAAAGAGTACGGCAGTGAGATACTTCGCCTTTGGGTTGCGTCAAGCGACTATCAAGGAGATCTTAAAATCTCTCAAAACATCCTAAAACAGAGTGCCGAAAACTACCGCAAACTAAGAAATACTTTTAGAATTATGTTGGCAAATATAAACGACCTACAAGCCATTACGCCGTACAACGAAATGGGCGAACTTGACAAATGGATACTTAGCGAGGCAAAAACCGTATTTGACAATGTTTACAAATCATTTGGCAACTACAACTTTGTTCATGGTATGAGCATGTTAAACAACTTTATAGTAAATGAACTAAGCGGTATCTACATCGACATCACAAAAGACAGCCTCTACTGTGACGCTATAAACGACCCAAGAAGAACCTCAAGCCAGAGTGCCATGGCAATCATGACAAAATCGCTTCTAACGCTCATCGCTCCGATTTTGACATACACAGCAGATGAGATTGTAGAACATCTCCCTGCCGTCATTAGGGCTGAGAGAGAAGATATATTTGACTTTGTTCATGAGGGCATAGAGGGAGTTGCATCTACTTTTGACGCTCCTTATATGAACAGTGCAAGAGAGAAGTTTTTTGAGATAGTTGATGGACTTAAAAAAGAGAAAATCATAAAAAACACTTTAGAGCTTGTTTTGGTGACAGAATCTGCAAAAATTGCCACAATGGATAAAACCGCCGCTGAAGATTGGTTTGTAGTTTCAGGCATATCTCACACGGACAAAGTTGAAGAACTCGGGAAATTTGAGGTTGAGGGAGATATTTTTGTCATCCAAAAAGCAACAAAAGCAAAATGCCCGAGATGTTGGAAATACCAATCAATAGACGAAGAGCATACATGCCAGAGATGTTCAAAGGTACTAAATGCCTAATTTTGCCGAACCTGTCTCTTTTGCATTTATCGCTAGCACCGTTGCTGTGATATTTGGGATTGTGGGGGTTGGCATACTTCTGGTTAAAAAGTTTAAATAACCATAAATGAGTATATTTGCTCTTCAATCACCTGCAGGTGGTTTTTTAGATGAAGAATTAAAACGATTTAACAAAGAGTTTGATGACTGGTGCATCCAGTTTGACAACTTTGAAGATGCCAATATCATCGCACAAACTCTTGACAAAAAAAGAACCGCGGATGTTGTTGAGATCACACCGCTTAGTTATCCAAAGTACTTTTTTCACAATCTTCACGGAACTATCCATACAACAAGACAGATAGAAGATAAAATCATATGCATAGTTGAACCGCAAATGGGTTCAAACTTTCGCATAGCTGTGTGTGACCTAAACACAAAAAGAGTAACAATCAAAAAAACCAGCTACAAAAACGT
>CAXNED010000103.1:0-4991 GCA_964201385.1 Sulfurimonadaceae bacterium
TTTGGCAAATTATACAAAATTTACTTAATATTAACCTCATAAAAGGTAGAATCATCACTTATTTTACAATTCATGGAAAATCAATGAGAATATTTTTTGCAATGCTGCTAACCCTTTTGGCGCTTAACTCCCACGCGTACACGATAAAAGCAATCAAGTTTGATGGAATGGTGCAGATGTCAGAGTCTGTTGCCCTAAGAATGCTCAGTTTTGAAACAGGCAGTGAAGTAGATGATGCAATGATTGATGCATCAATCAAAACGTACTTTAAGCAGGGATATTTTCAAGATATCTGGTCAGACGTTGACAAAGATGGTGTTTTAACATTTCACTTTAAAGAGAAACCTCTTATCTCAAAGGTAGAGCTAAAAGGGTGGAAAGAGAATGATTCTGAAACTATCAATAGTGTTGTTCAGATTAAAGTCGGAGCACTTTATGACGAGAAAAAGATAGAGGCTGCAAAAAAGAGAATCATCGAAGCAATCAACCAAGAAGCAAAGGTTGACAGTGTTGTAGAGATAGAAAAAGAGCTTTTGGAAAATGGCAGCTACAAAGTTACTTTTATTGTCAACGAGGGTGAAGAGATTATCATCAAAGAGCTTCTCTATAGCGGTATTTCTGGTTTAGAGAGTGATGATTTTGATGCCATCATCGCTAACAAAGAAAAAGAGTTTATGGGCTGGTTTTGGGGACGTAATGACGGCAAGATGAAAGTTGCCGACTTAGCCTACGACCCTCTTCGCATCCGTGACCTCTATATGCAGCACGGTTATTTGGACATAGACGTCAAAGAACCATTTGTCAGAGTAAATTTTGACAACTATACAGCAGACATGAGCTACCAAGTCAAAGAGGGTGAGGTTTACTCCGTCTCTAAGATAACTGTTGTGCAAGAGAAACAAGTTGTAGAAGATGCCCAGATACAAGAGCTCTTAAGTTTAAAAGTTGGAGGGGTGTTTAACATCGAGACTTTTAGAAAAGATTCTCAAAAGATAAAAACACTTATTGCAGACTTGAGCTACGCATTTGTGCAGGTTGTTCCAGATCTGAAAAAAGATAAAGACAAGAGACAAGTTGAGGTTATTTACAAAATTATCCCAGGGGATAAAGTAAAAATCAGAAATGTCATCATCTCAGGTAACAGCAGAACACTTGATAGAATTATCAGAAGAGAGCTCTACTTAGGACCTGGAGATATGTACTCTGCAACAGATTTGAGTGATTCCAGAAGTGCTCTTGGGCGCCTTGGCTTTTTTGATGGTAACACAATCGAAGAGAAGAGAGTGGACAACCAAACAATGGATTTGGTCGTAAAAGTCAAAGAAGCACCAACGGGTAACATCCAGCTAGGCGGTGGCTATGGAAGTTATGGCGGAATTCTTGTAAGTGTTGCGGTTGATGATAGAAACGTTTGGGGTTCTGGAATCGATGTCGGTGTCAAGGCTGAGCGCTCTGAACTCACATCGAACTACTCTTTTAGTATCTCAAACTCTCGTCTTAATGACAGCGATTTTAGTGGTAACTTCTCTGTTTTCACATCTGACTATGAGTATGATGACTATAGCGTTATGTCCGATGGTTTAAATATGGGTGTTGGACATAGATTTACACGTTATATAAGCGGTCATTTAGGGTACGGCTTTTCGCAAAATAAGTATGAGATCGATGATGACGCCGACTTGACTTATGTAGATGAGTATCTTTTTGAAGATTATACAAAAAGCTCAGTCACAGTAAGTGCAAAGTATGACGATACGGATGATTTTTACCTTCCAAGAAAAGGTATTATTCTCTCTCAAAGCATTGAAAATGCAGGCGTTGGCGGTGAAGCTAAGTTTATCAAAACAAGAACGACATTTGGCGCTTACAAAGGACTTGAAGAGTGGTTTGGATTTGATGTCATCGCACGCTATAAAGCAAAGCTCAACTATGTTCACGATACAGGTTTTTTACCAATAGCTGAGAAATTTTATCTTGGTGGTATAGGAAGTGTAAGAGGCTATGAGTCCTACTCGCTCTCTCCAACTACGGTAGAGGATGCAAACGCAACAAATGGCGTAAGACGCTACGGCGGAGAGTACAGTGCTACAAACAGTTTTGAGCTAAGTTTCCCACTTGTACCAGCAGCAAAAATGCGTTTGGTAACTTATCTTGATTGGGGCTACATCGGCACAACAGAAAAGGACAATGGAGACTATAAAGTCAAAAATCTTTCACGTGGCGGATTTGGTGCAGGACTTGAGTGGTTCTCTCCAGTTGGACCAATACAGCTGATGTTCTCTAAACCTCTTGCTGAGGAAGAGGGCGATCAGACATCCCTCTTCGAGTTTACAATGGGGCAGAGGTTCTAAGAACTCTCTGTCTTTATAAAAAATAAAAACTTTACTATAAGAAAGAGATTTTTATGGGATTGTTTTTTAGCGCTTCTAATTTTTCCACACTCTCTTTAACCAGATAAAGACTTTTTTTCGATGCAACTTCAACTATTCCATTTTCAAAATGGAGTGTAAAATCAGGATTTCTTGGTCGATGGCTTAAGAGGGCGACGCTAAGAGAGAGAAGATAGCTTAGCGCACTTAGTTGGTATGCCTCAGGTAAAAGAGCTTCAAATCTCTCTATATGTGAAGATGAAGGGAGTTTTCTCTTTGAAAATCGTGCAAGGGTTGCGATGAGTACAATCTGCTCATGCGTAAATCCAAACTCCAAAGCATCCTCGATAAGCTCGTAGCTATGTTTGTTGTAAGAGTAGAAATGGATGGTGCTTCCGCTCATGCAGAGTTTAGCTGCTAGACCCAGTTCATAACGGTACTTTTTTTCTATCTTGAGTGTTTCGCTAGTGAGGTCAAAGAGCTCTTTTGCAACCTTTGCAAGCAAATTTGCATGCGAGAGGTCATCTATGTGCGCATCAAGAAGATAGCGCACAGAGGGGTTGTAGTTTGCAGGAAACTTATCTTTGGAACTTCTAAGCAAGTCTGCTAAAAAAGCCCCCTCACGCACTCCTACGCCACTTGTAATGAGCTCTTTGATTTTAAATCTCTTAAGGACGCGCAAAAGTATGAGCGCACCAGGTTTGATAACATCAAATCTGCTGCTTTTAATCCCAAGTTTTTTAAGACCCTCTTCATCGGCATCTAGGATTTTTTCTAAAAAGAGTTCAAACTCTTTATAGTTTGGTTTGTAAGCGTGGAGTTTTTCTATTGGGTGATTACTGTTTGTTTGAATCGCATAAGAGATAGCTCTAAATGTTCCCCCTATACCGATAAGACTTGTCGCATCAAATGTGCTTAGTTTATCTAGTTCAGTATCAATGAGTTTTTTTGCACCCTCAATGTTGTTAAAATCAAAAAAGAGCTCTTTTAGGCGTACAGTTCCGAGGTTGAGCGATATCTTTGTGAGGATATCTTTGTTGTGGATAAGAGAAAATTCTGTAGAACCTCCCCCGATGTCGATGCTTAGAGCGTTTTGCTGCTGTGGCAGAAGATTTGCACATGCGATAGCACCAAGGTAAGCCTCTCGTTCCCCATCGATTACTTTGATAGCAAGACCTAGACCGCTCTTTACTCTTTGGAGAAACTCTCCCTTGTTTGGAGCGTCGCGCAGGGCAGAAGTGGCAACGCAGAGAGTTTTTCTTGCTTTAAAAGAGGCGATGATGCAGAGAAAATCTTCCAAAGCATCATAAGCTCTTTGCATTGGGATTTCTTGGAGGTTTCCGCCGTTTTGGTATGCGTTTTGGGATATCCTTACTCTGCTTTTGGCTTCATGAAGAATATGAAACGCAAAGCGAGAGGTCTTTTCATAGATAACCATTCTAGCCGAGTTAGAACCTATATCTATGACTGCTACACGTTTTGCCATAAAGAGAGTTAAAGCTCTTCTTCTTGGAGTTGTTTGTACTTGAACTGAAGCTCTGCAATAGACTCTACATTGTCTTTGTCAGGGATGATACAGTCAACTGGGCATACAGAGATACAAGCAGGCTCATCATAGACGCCAACGCACTCTGTACAACGATCTGGATCGATGAAGTAGATTGGATCTCCCTCTTCAATAGCTATAGTTGGGCACTCTTCGCGGCATGCATCACATGCAATACATTCATCACTAATTATTAAAGCCATCAAAATACCTCATAGTCAAATTTAAAGTGCCCGATTTATAGCGAAATAAAGCTTTATTGTTTTTTAAACGAGAGAGAGCTTTTGAAAAATTTACTTGTTAGGTAAAATACACGAAAGTTTTGAGTTGAGATTGAGTGATGCAACTGTTCCGTTTGCTCCATCTGCTCTGTTTTTGATGCTTATCTTAGCACCCAGTGCATCAGCGGCGCTTTTTGCCAAAAAGAGTCCAAGCCCAACTCCAGGTTTATTTCCCTCTCTCTTAAAAGGCGCAAACAAATCAGAACTCTCATCTATCCCGCACCCCTCATCAATAACCTCAATAAGAAGTCCATAGCTGTTGAGGGAGCTTTTGAGATGTACGCTTTTCTCTTTTGGTGTAAATTTGAGTGCATTTTGAAGGAAGTTTTGTACAATCTGGTTGAGAAGACTTACTTGCAAAATTGCCATAAACCCATCTGGTTCAAAGTGCATAGTAAGGTTTTTACCCTCATTTTCAGCGAGTAGATGAAAATCATTTGCTTTTTGTTTTAAGAACTCTATCACATCTACTTCTCTAGGCTGTTCAAGCTGTGCAGCCTCTTGACGCCCGATGTTAAGTATGTTTGAGACGATAACATTCATCTCATCGACCGTTTTGTTTGTCACTTTAAGCGCTTCTATATACTCCTCAGCGGAGCGTTTTTTGATAAGCGTTACTTGATTTTTGAGTTTAATGACTGCAAGTGGAGTTTTGAGTTCATGCGCTGTTCCGATAAAGAGCTCTTTTTGGTACTTTACAAAGTTTTGAATTCTGGCGATGAGATGGTTGATGGTTGCACCAAGGGGTTCAAACTCCTCTGGAAGCTCTTCTACAACGATGGGGCGCATAAGGTG
>CAXNED010000104.1:0-4962 GCA_964201385.1 Sulfurimonadaceae bacterium
GCGTAAAAGAGGGTGATGTTATCCTTATCCTAGAATCAATGAAAATGGAGATAGATGTAGTAGCACCAAAAGGTGGTGTTATCAAATCTATCCATGTTGCTACAAATGATAAAGTAGTTGAAGGTCAAACAGTAGCGATACTGGGGTAACTATATGAGAGCATTCTTAATAAAAATAGTTACACTGTTTATGCTTCTTGGCTTTAGCACCGCTTATGCCTCTGATGCACCAGCAACAGATAGAGAAGCAGCAAATATTGAGACATACCAATCAAAAGATGTTGGTACGCTTGTTGTTGACTTTTTAAAATCAACTGGTATTTATGCTTTTGCCTACCCTGATCCAAATGAGCTCAATGCCAAAGGGCAACCTATGAGCGATTTTCACAAATCATGGGGCAGAATCATAATGATAATTATCACATTTGTCATTTTCTATCTGGCAATTGTGAAAGGTTTTGAACCGCTTCTGCTTTTACCTATAGGTTTTGGCGGACTTTTGGCAAATATTCCTGTTGCAAACATGGCAGGACCTGAGGGCTTTTTGGGCATCATCTACCACATGGGTCTCTCAAACCAGCTTTTTCCTATCCTCATTTTTATGGGTGTTGGAGCGATGACGGACTTTGGACCGCTTCTCTCAAACCCTAAAACTGCACTTCTTGGTGGTGCGGCACAGTTTGGTATCTTTGGAACACTAGTTGGTGCTGTTATGCTTGCAGAATATACAACGCTTTTTGACTTTACACTCAAACAAGCTTCTGCTATCTCCATTATCGGCGGGGCGGATGGTCCAACCTCTATCTTTATCGCAACAAAACTTGCTCCTGAACTCTTAGGTGCTATTGCAGTTGCCTCTTACTCTTATATGGCACTTGTTCCAGTTATTCAGCCTCCAATTATGAAGGCGCTTACAACAGATGCTGAGAGAAGAATCAGAATGAGTACGATGAGACACGTCTCTCGTTTAGAGAAGTTGGTTTTCCCTATTATGGTTCTAGTTCTTGCTATTTTGGTGCTTCCAGATGCAACGCCGCTTATCGGTGCGTTTATGTTTGGTAACTTCCTAAAAGAGACAGGCGTTGTTGATAGACTCTCCGACACTATGCAAAATGCGCTTATCAATGTTATAACGATTTTCTTAGGTTTGGCGGTTGGCTCTAAACTTGCAGCAGACCAGTTCTTGGTTGCTGAAACACTCGCTATTTTAGCACTTGGTATCGTGGCATTTTCTGCAGGAACTGCGGGTGGTGTTATCATGGCAAAAATCATGAATATGTTCTCTAAAACTAAGATAAATCCTCTTATCGGTTCTGCGGGTGTTTCTGCTGTTCCGATGGCGGCGCGTGTATCGAACAAAGTAGGTATGGAGTATGACCGTACAAATATGCTTTTAATGCATGCTATGGGTCCAAACGTTGCGGGTGTTATCGGCTCTGCAGTTGCAGCGGGTGTTTTAATCTCTATCTTCAAATAGTTTCTTTCCCTTTTTTAAAGGGAGAGAAAAAATTTCTTACATTTTTGTCTTCATGATTTCCACAATAAGTGGGATGATGTTTTGACTCTTCGTTTTATCTATAAAACCATCAGCACCTAGTACTTGAGCCTCTCTTTTGTTGTTAGAACCTGTCATTGAGCTGTTTACTATAACAGGAATGTCTTTTGTCTTTGCGTTGGCTTTGAGAAGTTTTACAACCGTAAAACCTGACATCTCTGGCATCTCTATATCTGTAATGATGGCAGGTATAGCAGAGACATTCTCGCCAAGAGCATTGATATAATCAATAAGTAACTTGCCATTATCAAAAATTTTCAGAGAGAGATTTGCATGCTCAAAAATTTGCTTGAGATGTTTTTGTGCTGTTTTTGAATCTTCCGCTACTAAGACAGTTCCAATTTTGAGCTTTTTTGGTATGTTGATGTTTGCTAAGTTGGCAGGTGATTCACATACATCAACCATCGCCTGAGGAATGACGTCGGCAAGAAGTTTTTCATAGTCAAGAACAAGACATAAACTGCCATCTTCAAGTCTTGTATCGTTGATAACAACGTTATCTTCACCTACTCTGTAGCTATCAGGAGCATGCATCTCATTCCAGTTTTTCTTAATAACTCTAAAAGCAGACATGATGCGAAGCCCTATGATGATGCCATTAAAATCACATACTAAAATATTTGATTTTTGTATCTCTTGACTTGTTAAGGTTGTTCCAAGCCATTGTGGAAGGTTGAGTATGGGAATCTGAAGCCCACGCAAAACAATCGTCCCCTCTAAAAGGTGATGTGATGATGGTATTTGAGTGATGTAGTGATTTTTGGACTCAACAACTTCACGCGTTTTAAATACATTGATGGCATAATAAGCTGAGTCTGGTGCACCACTTACACGAAATACCAAAAGCTGTACTTCGTTGTTTTTGGCAAGATTTGTAGCAGCGTCAACATTGTCTAAAACAGACATAAATTCTCCCTTGTCTCTTACTTGTTTTTAGGATGATACCAAAAATTCGGTCTATTCTGCTTGAATATTAATGATGAAATGGTAAAATAAACCCTTATTATTTCTTTAGAGGTGTTTTTATGAAACTATTTTTTTTGCTACCGCTTCTCTTTGCTCTTTTAGATGCCAAAGTATATTATGCTAAGGTTGAACCTTATGAGATAAGAGATATCTCTTCTAACGTTTCAGGACTAGTTGTTCATGCAGATGAGAGTTTGGTTGGAACAAAACTTACAGAAAAACCCTATATCGGTATAGATTTTGAGCTTGATAGAAAAGAGCTTGCAACTGTGCGTGAGAAGGTTATGTATCTTAAGAGCGTTATAGAAATCAATGAAGCCGTTCTTGTCAATATGGATGAATCACTTGTTAAAAAAAGAGAAAACTACAAAAAAATAGAGCCTTTAAAGTTTAAATCTTCTGTTGAAAAAGATAGAGAGTTTTATGATTTGATAGCAAGTGAAAATCTCTATCTTAGCACAAGAAAAGAGATTCAAAATCTCAAAATCCAGATAACAGACCTAAAGCACAGAGAAGCGCAGCTTCAAAGAAGCATAGAGGACAAAAATCTTGTTGCAAAGAATTTTATACTCTATGAGATGCTTGTACAATCAGGGCAGGTGGTTGGCATGGCAACACCACTGGCAAAAGTAGCTGATACTTCAAAGGCAAAGTTAACGATATACCTTGATGAAGCGGATGTCGTTGGTGCGCAAAAAAAGGTTGTCTATATCGATGGAGAGAAGAGTAGTTATAAAATTTCTAGGCTTTTGCGTATAGCGGATGGAAAAAACATCTCCAAATATATGGCGCAAATCATCACAAACCCTCCAGAACTCTTCTCAAAACTGGTGAAAGTTGAGTTGAGAGATGAGTAATAAAACCGCATGTCCACTCGATTGCTATGATGCATGTGAGATACTTTTTGACAATCACAAGTTAAGAGGGGTAAAAGAGGGTCATACACAAGGTTTTTTGTGCCCACATCTCAACCACTATGAAAAGCATGTGACTATTCAAACTCCAAGATATAAAGGGGAAGAAATCTCCCTTGATATGGCACTCCAAAAGCTCAAAGTGATGATAGAGGACTCCGCAAAAAACAAGATACTTCACTACCGTGGAAGTGGAAATTTTGCATTGATGCAAGAGGTCACAGACCATTTTTTTGCCTCTTATGGTGCTGTTTTGACAGAGGGGAGTTTGTGCGATGGAGCAGGTGAAGCGGGAGTTGTAGAGGGCAGAGGCAGTAACAAAACTATGCCTATCCATGAGATTGCAAAATCAGAAGTAGTTGTTTTTTGGGGTAGAAATCCACATACGACTTCAAGCCATCTTCTTCCTCTTATCAAGGGCAAAACTATTATCGTTATCGACCCCATAAAGACGCCAATATCAAAAATGGCTGATTTACATATCCAGCTTAAGCCACACACCGACCAGTTTTTAGCGATGTTGCTTGCGCGCGTTTTACATATTGAAAATGGGTGTGATGAGGAGTTTTTACAGAAGTACGCAAGTGGGTATGAAGAGTACTATGAGTTGACACAAAATTTGCGTATAAAAGCAGTTTTGGATCAGATGGATGTCTCTCTTGGGCAATTGGGAGATTTTTTGAGATTTGTAAAAGGTAAAAAAGTAGCTTTTGTTTGTGGTGTCGGTATTCAAAAATATCATGATGGTGCGGATGTGATGCGTTCCATTGATGCCCTTGCAGCTATGCTTGGACTCTTTGGAAAAGAGGGGTGCGGTGTGAGTTATCTAGGCGCTTCACGAGCAAACATTGCCTCTCCTTTTGTTGCACAGAGCAAAAGAGTTTCAAAAGTGCTTACAGAGTTTAGCAGTTTTGAGACGGTTTTTGTTCAGGGAGCAAACCCGCTCTCACAGATGCCAGACTCAAATCGAGTGAGAGCGTCGATGGAGGGGGTAAAAAACATAGTCTATTTTGGACTTTTTGAAAATGAGACAAGTGAGGTTGCCGACCTTGTTATCCCAGCAAAAAGCTTTTTATATAAAGACGATGTAAGAACATCCTACTCACATAACAGAATCTCCTTTATGCCAAAAGTGGCGCATACGGATGTGGGGATAAGCGAATACGACTTGAGTGCCTATCTCTGCGCTGCGTTTGACATTGCTTTAGAGAGCGAGGAGTTTTACATCAGTCATTTTAAAAGTTTTGCAGTGCAAAAAATAGATGGATTGCTTTATGTCGATAAACGAGAAGAGAACCCGTACAGCAATGGTTTTGACACAAAAGATGGCGAATTTGTTTTTCTTGATGAGATTGACTCAAAAATAGATGAAAAAGAGGGGATGCATCTCATCACAAGTAAAAGCCATACAAGCTTAAATTCGCAATTTTATCGCCAAGAGAGCGTCTATCTGCATAGCTCTTTAGGATTTAGAGAGGGCGAGATGGTAAGTGTCACATCAGCTAGCGGAAGTGTGAGGCTTGGTGTG
>CAXNED010000105.1:0-4934 GCA_964201385.1 Sulfurimonadaceae bacterium
GTAAAAGAGCTGGATGTTGGCTTACTTCATAACGGCTGCGAGGCGTGCGGACGCATTGGAGTAGAAGCGATGCTCCTGAGTGCCAAAAAACTCGGCTTACATCCACATATCCTTGACCACAGAACAAGTGCAGATGCAAGCGATGATACAAGCAGGGTTGTGGGCTACGTAAGTGCCTGTTTTGCATGAACAATATCTTCAAAAATATCCCCGCATCGCTTCCTAATGAGCTTTTTGAGGAGATTGTCGCTGCGCATGGCATGAAGATAGAGAGAATCATCTCTTATGGACACACAACACCACAAAACGAATGGTACGACCAAAACAGAGATGAGTGGGTGATGATACTCAAAGGCGAAGCGATACTCTCTTTTTTTGATGGAGATGATGTGAGGATGAAAGAGGGCGACTACATAACCATCCCCGCACATCAAAAACATCGTGTTTCTTGGACAAAACCAGACGAAGAGACTCTCTGGCTTGCTGTTCATTACTAAATCAAGGTAGAATTGCAAAATTATTTGTCTTAGGAGACCGTTTGAAACATTTTAGATTCTCTTTTCTTTTCACATTTGTTACTCTTCTTATCGCCGCATGGTGGGGGTATAAACTCGGAGGTTGGGCAAATGCGCTTAACCTTGTCATGATTGCCGTGATTTTGGCTCTCATGGAAGTTTCGCTCTCTTTTGACAATGCAGTTGTAAACGCTTCCATCTTAAAAACTTGGGATGAGTACTGGAAAAAGCTCTTTTTGACTGTTGGTATCTTGGTGGCAGTTTTTGGAATGAGACTTCTTTTCCCTCTTGTTATCGTTGGGCAAACTGCCGATATGTCTCTTATAGAGGTCTGGAATCTAGCCCTTGACAACCCGAGCGAATACTCCAACAAACTCATAGCCCATCATGCCGAAATTTCGGCTTTTGGTGGGATGTTTTTGCTTCTTGTTTTCCTTAATTTTATGTTAGATGAGGAGAAAAGTGTTCATTGGTTTGAGGTTATTGAAGAAAAACTAGGGCTTTTGGGCAAGATAGAAGCTATCTCTATTTTTATCTCTTTGGTTGTTCTCATCTCGTTTAGCTCTTTTGTGGATGAAGCGCATAAACTAGCGGTTCTAATAGCGGGACTTTGGGGAATCGTCATCTATGTTGGTGTTGATATTATCGGACATATTTTAGAGAAAGAGGAGAGTGACGCCTCCGTTGCTGATGTTGTGAAAAAAGGGAGTATCGGCGGTTTCTTGTACCTTGAAGTGCTAGATGCTTCTTTCTCGTTTGACGGTGTTATAGGCGCATTTGCCATCACAAAAGATATCGTTATCATCATGGTGGGACTTGGTATTGGGGCGATGTTTGTAAGGTCTTTGACTATCTATCTTGTCGAAAAAGAGACACTCGATTCGTACATCTACCTCGAACACGGCGCACACTATGCCATAGGTATTTTGGCTTTCATCATGCTCTTTGGCATGAAGTTTCATGTACCTGAGCTATTTACAGGACTTATCGGTATCGCATTTATAGCTTTCTCGCTCTACTCTTCACTCAAACACAAAAAAGCCTCTTCTTAAAGAGGCTCAAATAGCATATGAAACCAAGTAGTAATCTAATTGTGCTATAATCCCTTTCTAAAAAATCCAAAGGAAATTTCTAATGACCCAAAGCGACCCAGCCTCGCAAAGTTTTAACCCCTCTTTCATAGGATCGATTCTATGACACTACTGATAATTTATCTCTCAATCGCCATTCTTATCTCGTTTCTATGTTCTGTTTTAGAGGCAGTTTTACTCTCAAGTACCAACTCCTATATAGAGAGTTTGTCCAAAGACCATGATGAGACGCTTATCAATAAGCTCAAAAACCTAAAATCAAATATCGACAAGCCGATTTCTTCCATCCTAACAGTCAATACTTTTGCACACACCATGGGTGCAGCAGGTGTTGGAGCGCAGGCGCAGATTCTTTTTGGCGAAGAGTGGCAAGCTCTTGTGGCTTTTGTGGTAACACTGTTGATTTTGTATCTATCAGAGATTTTGCCTAAAACAGTAGGCGCACTTTACTGGAAAAAGCTTTTAGTTCCAGCAGCACATATCATCTCCATTATGGTTGTTATTACTACTCCTTTTACATGGATTTCATCATTTTTGACAAACTACATCTCGAAAAACAAAAAGCACCAAAGCAATTTTTCTCGTGATGAGATTATGGCAGTTGTTGCAATGGGCGAAAAAGAGGGAACTATTCTTACTAAAGAGAGTGATTTGATTGAAAATCTCTTAAAGCTCAAAAACATAAAAGCAAAAGATATCATGACACCACGAAGCGTTGTTTTTGCTATGTCTGCTTCCACAACCATCGAAGAAGCCATAGAAGATGACCGTATGTATATCCACTCTCGCATTCCGATTTTTAGAGAGACGCTTGATGATGTTGTGGGTATTGTTTTCAACCAGCGCATCCTTGAAGAGAGCAATGAAGATAATGACAACATCACTTTAGAGAGCATCTCTCATGAGGTGCATATGGTCTCTGAAAATCTTCCTGTTCCAAACCTCATAGACCAGTTTGTAAAACGAAAAACACACCTTTTTATAGTGTATGACAACTATGGGCAGACAGTGGGCGTTGTAACGCTTGAAGACGCCATTGAGACGCTTTTGGGTGTTGAGATAGTCGATGAGATGGATGAGATAGAAGATATGCAGGTTTTTGCAAAAGACAGAAGCAAAAAGTTTCAAGACCGCATGAAGGTTGAGAGAAAAAAAATCGAAAAAGCAAAGTTGATTTAGCGGAGAGCAAGATGGTAAAAGTAAGCGCAATTCAGATGCAAATGAGCCAAGATAAGGGTGCAAATGTAGCAAAAGCTGAAGCGATGGTGCGTGAAGCGGTAAAGGGCGGTGCGCAAATCATCCTTTTGCCTGAACTTTTTGAGGGATACTACTTTTGCAAAGATATGGATGAAAAGTACTTATCATGGGCTGCACCGCTTGAGGGAAATAGTCTTGTTGCACGTTTTAGCGCACTTGCAAAAGAGCTTAAAGTCGTCATTCTTATCAGCTACTTTGAGAAGAGCGATGAGGGGTACTTTAACTCTTTAGTCGTGGCAGATGCGGATGGAAGCGTGATGGACAACTACCGCAAAACCCACATTCCAGACGGTCCAGGGTATGAAGAGAAGTTCTACTTTAAAGCAGGAAACACAGGCTTTAAAGTTTACGATACAGCGTATGCAAAGATAGGCGTGGGTATCTGCTGGGATCAGTGGTTTTGTGAAACGGCGAGAGCGTTGACACTGATGGGTGCGGAGATAATTTTTTATCCGACTGCCATCGGAAGCGAGCCTGAGATTCATCTTGACTCCAAAGAGCATTGGCAAAGAGTTCAGATGGGGCATGCCGCTACAAATACCGTTCCCGTCGTTGTTGCAAACCGCATCGGCGAAGAGAGAGGCGAAACATGTACGCTGAACTTTTACGGCTCTTCTTTTATCACAGACTACACGGGCGCAAAAATCGCTGAAGCTTCAAGAGATAAAGAAGAGATACTTTTTGCCGATTTTGACATTGAGCAAAACCAGAAACAGCGACACTACTGGGGACTTATAAGAGATAGACAACCCTCGGCGTATGCAGAGGTTTGTAAAAAAAATTAAAGGATAGTCATGAAAAAGATAGCAGTAATGGGATTTTTAGCACTTAGTTTGGCAGTGCAAGTATCGGCTTTGGATATAGGTAGCGCACTAAACACAGCAGCAGCGGTGCAGGGAGCAACAAAAACTCCAACGACACAAAGCAACGCACTCGTAACTTCTCTTACATCTTTGGGTGTTACACCGACACAAGCAGTGGGCGGAAGTGCAGCACTTTTGAGCAATGCAAGACAAAAGATGGAATTAGCAGATTATAACAAGCTTCTTAAAGATGCTCCAGCTTTGGATCAGGTGCTTGACAACGGTTACGCAACTTCTACACTTGCATCAAAAACTGCTACTACACAAGAGCAGTTTAGAGTGCTTGGGATGGACGCTTCTATGATCGCTCCTTTTAAGGGTGCTATCTTGAATTATGCAAAAACAAAGACATCTCCTGCTCTTGTGGATACTTTAGCGGCGGCAATGCAGTAGTCTTTTTCGTTTTGGCTTTTTTGGAACTCTATTTGCTTTAAAAGGTAAAATTACTCCAAAAAGGTTAGAATCAATGGAGATTGTTTTACGCAATAATCTTATTCTTATCACGACGGACTTTGATACGCTAAGTACTGCGTGGATGAGGGAGTTTTTGCACCATCACACGCGCGGCATGCTCTTTTTGCCAAAAGCGGTGTTGGTCTTTAGAAACGAGACACTTACAGAGGTAAGAAAAGAGTTTTTAAGACAACTTAGTGAGTACCACGCGGCAAAACACGACTTTTCTCACGAATTTTTCCTGCGCTCCATGCTCAAGTATGGAAACCAACCCATCAAGATAGAACTAGACAAACTCCAAGCTCCCGAAACCATCAACGTCAACCTTTACGCATACGACAAATATACAGTTTTGATGACGCTTGATCGTCCGAACTCGTGGGTTGTCAACTATCTTCGCTCCCAACTAGAGGTCTATGTCCAAAAAGGAACAGATGTCTCTTTGGTGCTTGATGTTTCTGACTATAGAGCAAAAGAGAGACTAAACAGAGCGCTTAACAAGCGTAATATCCTCCACTACCAAATCAACTATACCTATGACAACCGCTTTGTAAGCAAACTCTATAGTGACCTTGCCCACTACAGTTTTGGCAACCTCTGCAAGGAAGAAGAGGAGCGAGAGCGTAACTATTTTTATACGGTTTTAGAGTGCCCTATCGGTGCTAGTCAAGATGCATTGCGACAGAACTATAAAAAACTTGCAAAAGCGTACCATCCAGACAAGGTAGTGCATGAAACCCCTTACATGATAAAAC
>CAXNED010000106.1:0-4919 GCA_964201385.1 Sulfurimonadaceae bacterium
TTATACTTTCGCTTATTATCTAAACTTATAGGAATTATTATGTTAAAAGATTTTGCAAAATTACAAACTTTTCTCATGGTCATCAAAGAGAAGAGTTTTTCCAAAGCATCGGCAAAGCTTGGCATCTCTCAGCCAGCTGTTACGCAACAAATAAAATTTATCGAAGAGTATCTTGATACAAAAATAGTAGATAGAAAAAAGAATGGTATCTTGCTTACTAAAGAGGGAGAAGAGCTCTTTAGAATAGCGGTAAGACTTGAAAAAGCTATATCAAACAGTGAAAAAGAAGTTTTAAAGATTATCAATAAAGATTTCACTTTTGTTATGGGTTCTTCCAATGCCATCGGAAACTACATCCTGCCAAACTATCTTGGTGATATCAAAAGCAGAATCAACAACAATGTCTATATGAATGTTGGCTTGTCATGTGAAATCATCGACCAACTTGAAGATAAAAAAATCGATGTAGCGCTTATAGAGTCTCCTGTTTTTAGAGATGGTATCGTCTACAGAGAATGGGTTTTAGATGAGCTTGTAGTTTTCTCTAACCAGCCGATTAAAAAACATCTTAGTGCAGAAGATTTGATGGGATTTGACTGGATTTGCCGTGATGAGCACTCGCACACACGCAGACTTACAAGTGAGGCTTTTGATGAGATGGGTGTGCAGTGTACTAGCTTTAATGTTTTGGGGATTTTAAGCAGTCCTACGGCGATTAAAGAGTCGATTATGCATGCGGACCCAACTGCTGAAAGACCTGTTGTTTCTGTTATGTCCAGACACGTTATCGCGGCTGAGCTTGCACAGGGAAGACTTTTTGAAGCAAGACTAAAAAACTACAAAATAGAGCGCCATTTTTACATAGCGTACCTCAAAGATAGAAAGCATGACGCGTTTGTGGACAACGTCGTGAACTATTTGCTCTCCCTCTCCAAAATATAGGTATAACTTTTGGCTATTTTTTTAAAAACTTGGAGTTTTCTGGGTTTGATAAAAAAGATGCCATGGAGCTTTCAACACCTCCATTGTCAAGCGACTTTGCCACTTTTTTCTCTTTTTTATAATTTGCCAAATTGATAAGAAGCGGTGTTTCATCGGCAATAATCTGCACGATAGCTTTGAGTGGTACGGTAACAATGCTTCCGAAATTCTCTGTTCCAAATCCAGCTTCAAAAACCAAATCATCATCTATTATATTTGCCGTCTCAAATGTGTATCCTGCCAAAAAGAAGAGTGTCATAGAGCGAAACTCTGCGCTTATCTCTTTTGGAAGTGGCGGTTCAAATACGATATGTTCTATCTTGCAAAGAACCCCAAAATACTGCTCTTTATCAAAAAGATAGAGCAACAAATTTTCTATATTTTTCTGCATAACATTTGCAAACTTCTTATCTTCGATGATACTGTCTAGCAAAAGAGCTCCTTTGGATTTTTCGTAATTATAGCAAAATCTACCATCGCATTCATCAGAGCAACTTGCGAAAATCGTTCCAAATCTTCGATGCGTATCTCCTCTTCAAATATTTTTGCCTCATCTAAAAGCCTCTGCCTTGTTGTTCCTTGCAAAAGAGGCAAGGCTGGAGTGAGCCATCGTTTGCCATCAAAAAAAGCAATATTTGCGATGGTTGTGTCTGTTACAAAACCATTTTTGATGATAAGAACATCATCCGCATCGCCTCTTTGTGCAAAAAGCGCATCAAGCCTCTCTCGGTTGGCGTACTTCATGGCGTACTCTATGGTGTCATCATGAACTATTTTTAGTAAATTTATCTCTTTTTTTTGGTAAGGGTGGTAGGAGGTCTCGACAAACCCGTTTGTATCGTAAACAAGGCGGCATCTGTAAAGCCCATTTTGTGGTGGTGTGATGAAGTCACTCAAATCTTGCACAGCCTCTACACCAAAGTGCCCTAAAACGCTCTCGTACCTCGCTTGATGGTAGGAGAGATGAGAAATCTCGCCATGAAACGCTTTGATGGTCTCTAAAAAAGTGTTATTCACTAAAGAGTTCAGTGCTAAGGTAGCGCTCTCCAGTGTCGCAAAGAATGGTGAGAACTGTTTTGCCCCTAAACTCCTCGCGTGATGCGATTTGCATCGCTGCATAGACATTTGCTCCAGCAGAGATGCCTACAAGTAACCCCTCCTCCTTTGCCAACTTTTTTGCGGTCTCTATGGCATCTTCATTACTCACTTTTATGACCTCGCCATAGATGCTGACATCTAACGTCTCTGGGATAAACCCCGCACCGATGCCTTGGATGGCATGCGCACCAGCTCGCTCTCCAGATAGAACCGCAGAACTTGCAGGCTCAACGGCAAAGATGGCGATATGCGGGATGTGCTCTTTGAGTACTTTTGCAGTGCCACTAAGCGTCCCACCCGTTCCTACGGCTGCTACAAATGCATCGACCTTCCCATCCGTGTCACGGAGTATCTCTTGTGCGGTTGTGAGCTCGTGAATCTCGGGATTGTGCGGGTTTTTAAACTGTTGTAAAACGATGGAGTTTGGGATTTGGCTCTCTAGCTCCACTGCTCGCTCTATCGCACCGCTCATGCCAAGTGCAGCAGGAGTCAGTACAAGATGGGCACCAAATGCTTTGAGGAGTTTTCTTCTCTCGATGCTCATCGATTCTGGCATGGTAAGGATGAGTTTGAGATCAAGTGCCGCACAGTTCGCCGCTAACGCTATGCCTGTGTTGCCGCTTGTTGGCTCGATGATGGTGGTATCTTTTGTGATTTTGCCCGCTTCCATCGCTCTTCGTATCATGTTAAAACCGATTCTATCTTTGACAGAGCTTGTCGGGTTCATAAACTCACATTTGGCGATGATGTTTGCCCCCGTTACTGCTGAAGCTTTGTTGAGGCGTACCAAAGGAGTATTGCCGATAAGCTCAGTGATGTTTTTTGCAATTTTCATAAATAATCTCCAAAATGATATTACGCACTAAAGCTACGAAAAGTTCACTTTTCGAGAAAATTAGAGGCAATAGCTCCAAATATTTTTATGTTATACTACCTAAAAATTTATAAGAAAAAGGATATGAGATGTACTTACACAAAGAGATTGCCTCTGTAGAAGCAGTGGCGCAAAAAGCAGGGAAAGGGGTATCGATGAAGATGCTTCTCTCTCCCGATGAGTCTCCAAACTTTGCGATGCGCAACTTTATCATAGAAGCGGGTGGACATATGCCACTGCACACAAACAGCGTGGAGCATGAGCAGTATGTTCTCTCAGGACGCGCAACGGTGCAAATCGGCGATAAGATGATTGAGGCAAAAGAGGGAGATGTTTTTCTTATTCCTGCAGGTGTGGCGCATAGCTACAAAACCATTGGCGATGAGGCATATAGCTTTTTATGTTTAGTCCCTAAAAAAGAGGATTGCATTACGCTTATAAACTGATGTGAGGGAGTCAAATTGCTAAACCTACACGATATGCGAAGAGAGTATAAACAAAATGAGCTTGATGAGCACAGCGTGGATGCCAACCCATTTGTGCAGTTTGAAAAGTGGTTTAGTGATGCACAAAATGCGCAAGTTTTAGAGCCAAACAGTATGCTCTTAGCTACAAGTGGCGCGCGAAACATCCCCAATATTCGTGCTGTTTTGCTTAAGATATTTGACGAGAGAGGTTTTGTCTTTTTCACAAACTACGCCTCTGACAAAGCAAAAGAGATAGAAGAAAACCCAAATGTAGCAGTAGAGTTTTTATGGCTAGATTTAGAACGCCAAGTGCGGATTATCGGTACATGTGAGAAAATCTCTAGCGCAGAGTCTCTAGCGTACTTCATGAAACGCTCCCGCGGTAGCCAGATAGGGGCGTGGGTAAGTGAGCAGAGCAAAATCATAAGCTCAAGAAAGCTCCTCTCCATGGCATTAGAGAAGATGAAAGAGAAGTTTAAAAACGGCGAAGTTCCACTCCCAGACTTTTGGGGCGGTTACAGAGTAGTCCCAACCAAAATAGAGTTCTGGCAAGGCAGAGAGAGCAGACTACACGACAGAGTTCTCTACACCAAAAAAGAGAGCAAATGGAAAATCTCAAGACTTGCGCCATAAAATGTAATATAAGTTTTGGAGTGATTTTTGAAAAGAAGTTATGGTGCGACCGGGGAGATTTGAACTCCCACACCCGTAGGGCGCTACCACCTCAAGGTAGTGTGTCTACCGTTCCACCACGGTCGCATTTAGAGGTTAAAGCACCAAGGAGGTGCTTTATGAGTTACTTAGAGTTGATTAACCTAAGTATGGGTTTGCGTAAAGTGCTATAAGAGCAATTACAAGTGCATAAATAACCTGAGCTTCGATCATCGCAAGAGCGATAAACATCGTAGTCATAAGTTTTGCACCTAAACCTGGGTTTCTTGCAGTACCAGCGATTGTTGCAGCAGCAGTATGACCCATACCGATAGCTCCACCAAGTGCAGCAAGACCAAGACCAAGACCTGCAGCGATCATTGAGTATGCTTTAAGTGTTTGGTTTGCAACATCACCATCATTTGCTAGAGCAGCTGTAGCAAGTGCAACCATTAAGAAAAAAATTTTTTTCATAAGTTTCTCCGTTATAAAGTATTACAAATCTTTTCGGCTCACGTAACCACACTTTTGGTGCAGCAACCCATACATAAATGCAAGGATTTCCCTACTGAAATTTGATAGCGAATAATACACACAAACTTCTAAAAGTAAGTTTAATTTACACGATTCCTAAAGAAATCTTGTTACCTTTAAACTCTAAGACCTCTACTCTTACCTCTTGCCCCTCTTTGAGGACATCACTCACCTTCTCTACTCTTTGCTCAGATATCTTAGAGATGTGCGCAAGTCCATCCGTTCCATCTGGAAGCTCTATAAATGCTCCAAAGTCAACTATCTTTTTAACAGTTCCTTTATGGATATCGCCCACTTTATACTCTATTTTAGGA
>CAXNED010000107.1:0-4915 GCA_964201385.1 Sulfurimonadaceae bacterium
TAAAAAAATTGAAAAAATAAAAGTTTTTAAAATGCAAAAATATTTGATGACATCTCGGGAATTTTACGGAGACACTTCAGGAGAGTTTTGTTTAAATCTGTGTAATCAGATAGAAAAACACAAGCCTGATTTCATTCTTTATCGTGATAAAGGTGCACAAAATTATGGTGAAATTGCTGCTACTTTTGTTGCGGAGTGTAAAAAATTTGAAAATATAAAATCTTTTTTGCATCAAGAGAGTGCTTTGGCAAAAAAACTCGGCGCAAGTGGCGTGCATCTGACATCCACTCAGTTTGACAGGGTGGCAGAAGCTAAAGAGATGGGGCTTTTGGTGATTATCAGCACGCACACGCATGAAGAGGTTTTAAGAGCACAGATGTTAGGGGCTGATGCTGTGACTTACAGTCCCATCTTTGCCTCTCCAAACAAAGGAGAACCCAAAGGAGTAGAGGATTTGAAGGAACTTTTAGAGATGTGTGAGATAAAAGTTTTTGCTCTTGGCGGCATCGTCACTGGGGAGCATATTGCCATGATAGAAGAGACTAAAGCGTACGGTTTTGCTTCTATACGTTATTTTTACTAAGCTGACCTGCTAAATGCCCGCTGGCAAACGACCATTGGAGGTTATAGCCTCCGCATGGACCATCAAGGTTCATAATCTCTCCGCAAAAGTATAAACCTTTTATGATTTTGCTCTGCATGGTTTTTGGTTCTATCTCTTTTAAATCAACGCCGCCACGGGTAATCATCGCCATTTTAAACCCATCGTGTCCGATGACTGTGAGCGGTGTCCAAGCGAGAAGTGCTATAAGTTTTGCTCTGCTTGCTCCTGAAATCTTTTTATAGGTTGTTTGCAGGTCAACCCCTGCGAGTAAACATAGCTCGTTGGATAGGGCAGATGGAAGCAGGGTCGTGACAAGTTCCAACATAGTGCTATGAGGATTTTTTGCTGAGGCATCTTTGAGATGTTTCGTGATTTGCTCCTCGTTCATCCCTTTGGTGAGGTTGAGAAGCAGAGGAACTTCGCCGTGTGCATCCAAAAGAGGTGTTATCTCTCTTGCCGCATCAAGCACTACAGGACCTCTGATGCCGCTTTTTGTAAAAATCAAATCTCCAATAGCTTTTACTTTGTTATATTTTTTAATATCAATACGAAGTTCAACTTTTGCAATCGTATCGGCACGACAAGCACTCACCCACTCCTCTTTCGTGTGAAGCGGCATCATGGCTGGATGAAGCTCGGTTATTTTGTGCCCAATCTCTTTTGCCATATCATGCCCATCACCCTCGGCTCCAAGCGTAGGATACCCAAGCCCGCCTGTTGCTACTATGACATTATGGGTGTAAAATATCTCCTCGCTTGTCTCTACGCCTGTTATGCTGTTGTTTGCATGTAGAATCTTTTGAACTTTTTGCGATGTGAAGAGTTCTATGCCAAGGCGTTGCATCTCATTTTCAAAAGCGGATAAAATGGTTTGTGATGTGTGTGAGGTTGGGAAAACTCGAAAGCCATCGGGTGCGTGCGTTGCAACACCGATGCCTTCTAAAAAATATATCAATGCCTGATGGTCAAATGCCCCAAGCGCGTCTTGCATAAAGCGACCGTTACGACCAAACTTTGCCATAAAATCTTCATTTTTGAGCGTGTTTGTGAGGTTGCACCGTCCGCCGCCTGTGGCTTTGAGTTTTGCGCCAATTTGGGAGAGTTTTTCTAAAAGCAAAACGCTTTTGCCCTCCCTTGCAGCACAAATAGCCGCCATCATTCCAGCCGCGCCTGCACCTATGACGATAAGAGTATATTTTTTTATTTTTTGCATACGCTATTGTAGTGAAATTTCATTTTTAAAAGATATAATAACCCAACAAAATAGGAGATAAAAATGAAAAACATACTTGTGAGTAGTTTGTGCGCATTGGCGCTGAGTAGTTTGCTTTTAGCGGGTGGACATGGGACGCATTGGGGTTATACTGGGCATGAGGCGCCTGAGAAGTGGGGAGATTTGTCTCCTGAGTACAGCATGTGTAAGCATGGCAAATCGCAATCACCAATCGATATCTCAAAAAGCGGAGTAGTTGCGACGAAGGGACTAGAAAAAATCGAGTTCAACTACAAAGCAAAAGCAGATTCTGTTATCAACAACGGGCATACTATTCAAGTCAATGTTACAGATGGAAGCAGCATTAAAATCGATGGAATTACATTTTACTTGAAGCAGTTTCATTTTCATACACCGAGTGAAAACACTATCGAAGGGAAAAGTTTTCCTTTTGAAGCGCATTTTGTCCATGCGTCTAAAGATGGCGAACTTGCGGTTGTAGCGCTTATGTTTGAAGAGGGCAAAGAGAACAAAGTTATCAGCAAAATCTGGTCTAAAATGCCTCATAAAGCAGATGAAAAAGCAGCGTGTGGCTTAGATAGTGCCATGATTGCAGAGCTTCTGCCAAAAGAGAGGGAGTACTATAGATTTAACGGCTCTTTGACGACGCCACCGTGTAGCGAAGGGGTGAGATGGCTCGTGCTTGAGGAGTATGCAACGATTTCAAAAGAGCAGGTGAAAGAGTTTTTTGATCTTATGGGACATGCAAACAACAGACCTGTACAGCCGCTGAATGCTAGAAAGGTTATGCAGTAGTTTTTTAACTCCTCTTTTGAGGAGTTATTTGTTGAACATTACAGAACCAAGGCGTATCATGTTTGACCCGCACTCAATGGCGAGTTCAAAATCACCGCTCATGCCCATAGAGCAGATGGTTGCACCATCTAGCTGCTTGTAAATGTCGTAAGTAGTCTCAAAACTCTTTTTTATAACCGCTTTATCTTCCGTATGTGCGCCGATGCTCATAACGCCACGCAAGTGTATATTTGGACACTCTTCTTGTATCTGTTTGTAAACTTCAAGTGCTATTTCTGGCATAACGCCATGTTTTGACTCCTCTTTTGCGGAGTTTATCTGCAACAGTGCATCAAGCGTCATCTCTCTGGATTGCAGTTTTTTTTGCAACTCATGCGCCAACTCCAAAGAGTCTAATGCATGAAAAAGAGCAGGGTTGATGTCTAGCAAGTTGTTGATTTTGTTTTTTTGCAGATTTCCCACAAAGTGCCACTCAAGCGGCAACTCATCAAGCTCACTGCTCTTTGCGCGCAAATCCTGAACCTTGTTCTCTCCAAAAGCACGTTGTCCTATCTCATAAAGTGCCTTTATCTCATCCGCAGTAGAATATTTGCTAATAGCCACGATTTTAACAATATGCTTCGCATCAAAGCGCACTCTCGCAAACTCAACTCTTCTAATAACATCATCAATATAAATTTTGTACTCTTCTTTGTTCATTTTTTATCCTATTAGTCTGTTGATATCATTATAAAGCCCAAGCCCCATCAATCCAAAAAGGATGACCCACCCTGCAATGGTGAGTTTTACCATAATCTCCTCGTTTACCTCTTTTCTAAAGAGGAGTTCATAGAGGTTGAACATGATGTGTCCGCCATCTAGTGCAGGGATGGGGAGGAGGTTTAGAACTCCAAGGTTTACGGAGATTAGTGCTGCAAAAAAGAGTACGCTCATCCAGCCCGCATCTGTTGCGTCTGATGTGAGCTTTACGATGGAGATGACGCCGCCTAGCTCATTGGCAGGTACTTCGCCAAAGAGGAGTTTTTTAAGCCCCGTAAATATGAGAGTGGAAGCATGGATGGTTTGGTCGGTCGCATAAGAGAGCGTCTCATCAACACTTAGCGAGAGTTTATGCGTTACTCCCGCACTGCCGATGCCTATCATCTTTTTCTCTATGACCTCGTTAAACATGTTTGTTGTCTGGGTGATTTTTGGTGTAAGGGTTATGAAGTGTATGTAGCCCGCTCTCTCAACCTCGAAAATCAACGCTCCATCTGAACTCTCGATTATCTTTGCCATCTCTTCCCACGTAGCTATAGGCGTGTTGTTGATGGAACGGATGGTGTCGTTTGTCTCCACTCCTGCCACAAATGCAGGCGAATCTTTGACTATTTGACCGATAACTGGAGAGAGGATATTTGGTCCGCCAAGAGCGATGATAAAGTAGAGGACAAAAGCCAAAACAAAGTTTGCAAGCGGTCCAGCAAAGAGGATAAAAATCTTCTGCAGTGGTGTTTTGACATTGTAGCTGTCAGCATCATAGCTTTTTTTACTCGGGTCACTGTCATCTTGCCCTTTCATCTTGACATAGCCGCCAAGCGGGATGAGTGCGAGCCGCCATTCGTTGCCCCATTTGTGAAAAGAGGCGATTTTTTTGCCAAAACCGATACTAAAAACCTCTACTTTTACGCCCATTCTTCGGGCTGCCACGTAGTGTCCAAGCTCATGAAAAAAGATAAGTGCCGAGAGGACGAGAAGAGATACAAATATACTCATGATTTTTTAACTCCTAAAAGTGCGGTTCTAAACCCCCAAAGATACTCAAATCCAGAGTAGAGGGTAAGTGCGACGGCAAGCCATAAAAGCTCTGTGCCAAAATTCCAGTGCATCAGTAAAAAACCGATGGCAATCATCTGCACGACGGTTTTTATCTTGCCTGCCCATGAAGCCTTGATGTCAAGCCCCTCACTTACCGCAACAGTGCGAATCCCAGTGATAAAAAGTTCACGAATGATGATGATGTAGATAGCCCACGCATTTGCCTCTCCAACCATCATAAGCCCCAAAAATGCGGCGATGGTAAGCATTTTGTCCGCAAGCGGGTCGATGATAGCGCCTAGCATGGTCATCTGGTTCCACTCTCTTGCGATGTAGCCGTCAAAAAAGTCTGTAATGCTTGCCAAAACGAAAAGAAGAGAGGCAAAATAGTAGCTCCATGAAACATGGTAGCCGCTTTGGGTAAAATAGTCTGGATTTAAGATAACCCAAAACATAATTGGTGCTAAAAGAATGCGTGAAAACGC
>CAXNED010000108.1:0-4786 GCA_964201385.1 Sulfurimonadaceae bacterium
TATCTCATGGTCAATCATCGCCTTTTTGGCTTCAAAACTCTTGAGCTTCTCCTCTTTGAGTTTGAGTCTATCAAACTGCGGATTATGATTTGCTACTTTTATATCCTCTATGTCAGATTCTGTAATTGTAATGAGGTCTCTTAAATCGCCAAGAGCACTTTGCAAATGATATGAAAGCATAATCTAATCCTTTTGTTTGGTCTAAAAACCTACAATAACTCTTGCGCCATCTTCTCTGAAAGAGCTTGTAGATTTATCTTGTATTCGCCCGATGCCAAAGCCTCTTTGATTTGCTCAACTTTGCTCAAATCGCCCTGCTTTGAAACACTTAGCGCACTCTTTTGTGTCACTTCTTTACTTTCACCAAAGTTATTTGCGTATGCGGTGCGTATGTTTGCACCATTTAACTGTGAAATCATTTTCTATCCTTTTTTCTTTCGCTAGTCACGATAATTCTTATGAAACCATATCGACATAAAAGAGAAAAAATTAAGAGCGCTTTTGACTTAAAAAGTCATAAAGCATCTGAGAAAACCCAAAGCTGCCCGCACTCGCTTTTGAGAGCTCATCTCGGTACATCGACTTGTAGATTTTATCCCCTGGGTCGTTTGCGTCTGAGAAGATATTTTTCTCATCTTCCATCGCATTATCCATAACCATTTTGATGATAATGGACTCAAAAGCATCAGTCTGCTCACGCAACTTTGCATTTTCTACTTTTGTATCTATCTTTGGAATCTGCCCCCCTTGTGAGAGAAGTGCCGCTTGTAGGTTTAAAGAGTTACTAGTTTGCATCATATCAGCTTCAATTCAGCAGAGATGCTTCCCGCACTCTTCATCGCTTCTAAGATAGAGATGATGTCTTTTGGTGTTGCTCCGAGTTTTTGCAAAGAGCGAACCAGATTTGCCACTGTTGTTGTTCCTGTCTTTGTGTAGAGCTCGTTTTCATTTAAACCTATGATCATATTGTTATCTACAACCATCGAACCTGCGGGTTTAGCGACGCTTTCTTGTTCCGTTATCTTGATGGTGATATCGCCATGGGTCATAATAATCGGTTTGATGGAGATATCGACTCCCGAAATAATCGTTCCCGTACGTTCATTGATAACTATCTTATCCTGAACATCATACTCCATATCCATCCCCTGCACTTCAGCCAAAAACTCAATCATGGTCTTGTTTTGCGGTTTTTTGAGCTTTACTGTTCTTGAGTCCATTGCTACGGCAACCTCTGTACTGTAGAAGCTATTGAGCGTTTTTTGGATGGATACGCTATTTTTAAAGTTTGCTTCTCTTAGTGAGAGCGTGACAAACTCTTGGTTATACAAATCGATGGGAATCTCTCTCTCCACCAAACCGCCATCGTAGATAACACCAGTTGTAGCGTGAGATTTGTCGGCACCCTTGACGTTTCGCCCACCGATACTTAGCGCACCTTGCGCAAGTGCATAAATCTTTCCATCCACCCCTTTAAGCGGTGTCATCAAAAGCGTTCCGCCCTCAAGAGATTTTGCATCGCCTATGGAAGAGACGGTTATGTTAAGCTTATCGCCCTGTCTTGCAAAAGGGGCAAGTTCTGCTGTCACTACAACTGCCGCAACGTTTTTTGACTTGATATCTATGGGTTTCATATCGATATTCATCGCTTTTAACATATTCGCGATGGATTGGAGAGTAAATTTTGAGGTCGTGCCATCGCCTGTTTTTTCAAGACCGACAACCAAAGAGTAACCGATAAGGTGGTTGTCTCTCACGCCAACAATGTTGGCAACATCGTTTATCTTTGCGCCAAAAAGCGTTGAGAGCGTAAGCAAAAAGAGAATAATTGTTCGCATCATAAATCCTTAATTAGGACATTAGAAGCAACTACTATTCCAATTCACGCACCCATGAAGTAAGTAAGTGCGGTATTTCCAAATTTTTTTGATTTTTTCAGCGTGTAACTACCTATGTTTTGTGGCAGTTCAAGGGTGCTCATGTGCTCTATGATGATGAGCTTGACGCACTCTTTTGGAAGTGACGCGATAAGTGCGATGGTTTTGTCATAGATATCTTCCATCCCCTCACGTATGCTAAAAGGCGGGTCGATGTAAAAATAGGCATCTTCACCTTTTTTTTGAAGCATTTTAACAACAGAAGCGATATTTGAAAAAGTATTGCCGCTATAGACTTCGCACATGGACGGGTCTGTTTGTGCAATATTTGCTTTGAGAACCTTAAGAGCCTCGCCGTCTTGTTCCATAAAAATGATTTTTTTAGCGCCACGGCTAAGCGCTTCAAGCCCAACAGAGCCACTTCCAGAAAAAAGTTCTACAAAAGTCGCATCGATGATATCAAACTGAACAGTGTTGAAAAAAGACTCTAAAACGATAGCTTTGGAGCTTCTTGTCGTTGTTTTTGAGGGGAGTTTTAAAACCTTGTTTTTAAATATTCCCGCTACTATTTTTTTGGTTATTGGACTACTTTTCATAAAACGCTCGCACTGCTCTTAAAATATTTTCTTGATACTCTTTTGTCAACGCCTCTATGCGTCTTTGCAAAATACTAAAGTCCAGATTTTCCTCATCATCCTCTTCATACGCCAGATGCAACTTTGCCGCGGAGATTTCATGCGCCCCATGGAGCCCTCCATAACGCTTCTCTAACGCCAAAATCAGTTGCGCTTTTGAAAAAGGTTTCATCAAATCTGCATCTTTTGCGCTTGAGATATAAAAATTTCTCTCATCGCTTGGCATTTTTACATCCCGAATCACGATATCGCAATTTTTTAAAGAGCTAAGATGCTTCTGCAAAAAAACTTCCAGTGATTTTTGCAAAAGCGGTGATTTGCACTCAACAGCTACTCTCAAAAAGACCCCTTACAGATTTTATTTACGCGGAAGTATAACATTAAACTACAGATACCTCTCTATGCTATAGCGCAAATCTTCATCCAAATCCGCTATGTTTGAGAGCACCCACTCCAGATAGCCTCTATCGCACATCGCTATCTCTTCGATGTATCGACCGCTATATTTTCCAAAATCCAGCTTTTGGATAAGCACATTTTTTTTGGTAAGTTTTACAAGTGTATCGTGCTCTTTTATCTCCAAAAGGTACTCATAGAGAAGTTTGGTAAAAAGTGCGTCGCTAAGGGCATTGTGCGGAATCATAGCACACTCATTTTGAAGCTGAGGGTAGCGCAACGCCTCTTTTTTCTCCTCTTTATAAAGCTTAAGCTCGTAGCGCAAAAACTGCAATGAAAAGTAGTCGCACTCTGGGATGAGATGTTTGGTTACTCTAAGCGTGTCGACGGTCTTGCCCATCCAGACGAACCCACTTGCAAGAAGCATTTTGATATCGAAGTTCACATTGTGCGCTACAAGTGTAGTACCTTCATGGTTGTGCTCTTGCAAAAACTTCCATGCCCCACTCTCTTTAAACGGCGGTTTGCCTTGAAGCATCTCGTTGGTAATGTGGTTGATGCTTGAGGCTTTTGGAGAAATTTTTTTGCCCTCATTTAAAAGCTCATACACAGAAAAAATCTCATTTTCTCCAACGCCGATAAGACCAATAGAGCAGATTTTATCGCTTCGCTCCAAGCCTGTTGTCTCTACATCTAAAAAGAGCAGCAAATATCACTCACTGCTTTGAAAAGATTCTAACATAAGATGATAATGTTCAAGCGTCATAAAACTCTTCTCAAAGCGAAAACGGATGATAAACTCAACAACTTTATCTTTAAGTGCGACATCAACGTTTTGGGCTTTGCCAAAATAACCCAAAGAGACATTTTTGCTCTTTACAACCGCCTCTCTGTCATAGCCTATGGCGAGTATCTGCAGGTATTTTCCCTTTTTTATCTCGCCCAAACTCTCGCTTTGAAGTGATGCACCAGAGAGATTTATGGCTTTGAAGTTGAAAAGCTCACTAAAATCCTCCACTTTTTGATGGATACCAAGTTCGTTGTAAAGGTTTTGCAGGATGAGCAAATTGTCTTTTCTCGCACGCTCGTAACTGGAGATTTTATTGGTCAAATTTTTCAATCTATCTAAAGCTGAACTCATCATATCTTCCTCTTTTTTCTTGAGGGATTATACCAAAACAGAGTATAATTGCATATTCTAACAGCAAAGACAATTATGGATTATTTACAAATCAAAAAAAGCCTCTCCTTAGATGGAGAGATAAAAATTTCAGGTGCAAAAAATGCCGCTCTCCCGCTTATCGCTATGGCTATACTTGCTAAAAACAGAGTTGTTATAAAAAATTTACCGCATGTTGCAGATATCAAAACTCTCTTAAAACTTCTCTCAAATCTCGGAGCAGAGTGTCTCTCTGAGTGGGAAGAGGAAGCAAGTACGACCATCGACACCACAACACTCACGCAAACAAAAGCAACGTACGATATCGTCAAGACCATGCGTGCTTCTATCCTTGTGCTTGGTCCGATTTTGGCGAGATTTGGACATTGTGAAGTCTCTTTGCCTGGTGGATGTGCAATAGGACAGCGACCAGTTGACTTACATCTCAAAGCGCTTGAGCAGATGGGAGCAGTTATCAACATCGAAGCTGGCTACATCCACGCCATCGCACCAAATGGGCTTCATGGGTGTAACATTATCTTTGACAAAATAACCGTAACGGGAACAGCCAATATCGTTATGGCGGCAGCGCTTGCAAAGGGAGTAACAACCATAACCAATGCCGCAAGAGAGCCAGAAGTCGTACAGCTTTGTGAGATACTCAATGCAAGCGGTGTGAAGATAGAGGGCATCGCAACAGCCATCTTGACCATCCACGG
>CAXNED010000109.1:0-4728 GCA_964201385.1 Sulfurimonadaceae bacterium
TTTGCAGACGAATTTACAGAGACGGACAATGATGCACAGTACTGGTTTACAGCACAAAAAATGGAGACGATACTTAAAGTGCATGACTATTTGGTATCTCTGCCTGAAGTGGGCAATGTCTCTTCACTAGGCACGCTCACAAAAGTTGGACGCATCTTAAAAGAGGGAAAAGATTTTGACGGCGTTGAGTTGGCACTTATGTACAACGAACTGCCTCTTGAGTTCAAAAAAATCCTTCTCTCGCCGTATGTAAACACCGAGTACAACGAGGCGCGTTTTGTAGTTCGCATAGTGGATTCTAACAAGGATCTTAGACGCGATGAGCTGCTTAAAAAAATCCAAACAGATTTAGAGACAAAAATCGGACTTAAAAAAGAGGAGTTTAAGCTTGTGGGCATGATGGTACTTTACAACAACATGCTCCAATCCCTTTTTGACTCGCAAATAGGAACACTTGGTCTAGCACTCCTTTCACTTGGGGCAATGTTCCTGTTCCTGTTCCGCTCTTTAAAAATAGCAGTAGTAGCACTTACTGTAAACATGGTACCCATCAGCGTTATCTTTGGCATTATGGGCGTTGCGGGAATTCCTTTGGATATCATGAGTATTACCATAGCCTCTATTGCTCTTGGTATCACCGTGGACAACACCATCCACTACTTCTACCGCTTTAGAGAGGAACTTGCACGAGATGGAGACTACATCGCTTCCATGCACAGAGCACACGGAACTATTGCTTTTGGAATGTTTTACTACTCGCTAGCGACCATTGTAGGCTTTTTGGTGTTAGTGACTTCAAACTTTATCCCGACACTTATCTTTGGTCTTTTGACTGTTATCGTTTTACTTGTAGCAATCGTCTCAGACCTTCTTTTCTCGCCGCTTTTAGTGGTAACTTTTAAGCCTTTTGGGGTAAAGAAACAGTAGAGTTCTTGCAAAACTAAAAACTAAGTGAACGATTCTGCAACGGAAGGGTCACAACAAGCGAAGCGGTTGTGGGGCACCCACCGTGAAGCCTTAGTGAACGTGTTTTTAGTTTTGCAGGAACTCTTATTCGCTTGTTAAACTGTAGTTGATGGGAACAGTCAGTGTCGTTTTGCTTGCAGGTTTTGGAAATTTGGTAGAGAGTTCTTCTATGGTTTTGATGGCTGCACGACTCAAAACCTCATCGCTTGATGCTACTACTGTTATATTGTAAACTTTTGCATCCACATCTAGCGTAAATTTGACTTTTACAACGCCTACAATCCCTTTTTGTCTCGCACTTCTTGGGTAGTATAGGTTCTCCTTTAAAAGCTCTACTATTTTTTGCGTATTGAGTTCATAATACTCTTGTTCATACGACTTCTCTTGTGGTTTTGGTACTGTTTTTTGTTCAGAAGCAACCTCTTTGTGAACCTCTTGCGCCACACTTTTTTGAGGCTCTGCAATCATCACGCTCTTTTGCACTTTTGCCTCATTGGAAGTTTGCTCTTCTCTTTTTAACTCTACTTTTTCCTCTTCACGCTTCTGTATCTTTTTTTCTACTATTTTCTCAACCCTCTTCTCATCTTTTACTCTCTCTTTTTTCTCTTCTGCTCTCTTTGGCTTACTCTCTTGGGGCTGCACGATGCAAACCTCATCTTTAGCCTGATTCTGCGCCATCGTTTGTGATGCTGCTTCCATCATAGAGAGTTTTAGAGGGATTTTTAGCGGCGTTTCTTGCTCTATTTTTGTATCGTTGTTGTAAAAAAACCAAACCGATAGTAGTAATGAACTATGAAAGATGAGAGAGAGAAAAAAGGAGTTGCTGTATCGAATCATGGTGCATATAGTAACAAAAGAATTGTTACTAAGTGCTTAGCTTATATGAAATATAAGTGGTTATATAGATCTTCTAAATTCTGGATATGCTTCTACACCACATTCGTTGATGTCCATACCCATAAGCTGTGCTTCATCGTCTGCTCTAAATTTCGATATTTTGTTGATTGCCACCAACACAACATAAGAGACCACAAAAGTAAAAACACCTACCAAAAGCACACCTTTTACCTGCGCCATAAATGAGAGCTCTTCTACAAAAATTCCAGCGGCGAGTGTTCCCCATATGCCATTGACAAGATGCACAGAGAGCGCTCCCACGGGGTCATCGAGTTTTAGTTTATCAAACACAGGAACGGCAAAAACCACTAATGCTCCACCAACAAGCCCGATAAAGATGGGTGTGTACATGTCATAATGGTTTGCCGCTGCCGTTATGGCAACAAGCCCGCCTAAAGCACCGTTTAAAATCATCGTAATATCAAAAAGTTTGTAGCGAACATACATGATAAGCGCTGCGATAAGTGCACCCGCAAGCCCTGCTGTGTTTGTGTTCATGATGGTTTTAGCAACCATGTCTGCGTTTGCAACACTTGAGATAGAGCCTACACTGCCGCCGTTAAACCCAAACCACCCTATCCAAAGCAGAAGTGCGCCAAGAACTACAAGCGGGATATTTGATGCTGGGATAACCTTGATTTTTCCATCATGATAACGCCCTCTTCTTGAGCCAATAACCATGATAGCCGCTAAAAGCGCCCACCCGCCCGTAGAGTGGATAACCGTCGAACCTGCCAAATCATACATCTCTATATCAAGAAGTGTTCCTTTGAGCAAATCCGCACCCCAGCTTACATTGACAACAAGAGGGTAGATAACCGCACCCATCACAAGCGTAAAGAGTGCTAAGGGGATGATGCGCACACGCTCACTTACCCCGCCGCTCATAATGTTGACCGTCTTACCCACAAAAGCCATCTGAAACATAAAAACAGCCCAAATACTGCTAGATGCACTCTCCCAACTGCCAAAAGCAAGCTGATATCCAAAGAGCAAAAAGGCAAGGGAAGCAACGGCATAAATCATTACATTGGTAGTCAAAACAGATGAGACGTTTTTTGTACGAACCAAACCCGCTTCAAGCATCGCAAACCCTGGAACCATAAAAATGATGAGCGTCATGGCAAAAATAATAAAGAAAGTGTCGATTATATATTTGAAATCGGCTTCTGACATATAAAATCCTTCAAAAAAAATTGAAGGAAATTATAACTTATAAAAGAGGAATGGAGTTTTTTTACTGATTAATTTTTAATCAGTAAATAGGATTAAATCGCCTCGCTATCAGTTTCACCCGTACGGATACGGATAATTTTTTCAACATCGCTTACAAATATCTTTCCATCGCCTATCTTGCCCGTTCTTGCAGCTTCAACGATTGTTTTGACAACTTGATCAACATTTTCATCATCTACAACCATCTCCATTTTTATCTTTGGGAGAAAGTCAACAACATACTCAGCACCACGATAAAGCTCGCTATGCCCCTTTTGACGCCCGTAACCCTTGACTTCGCTAACCGTCATCCCCGTGATTCCGATTTCCGCCAAAGCATCTTTTACATCTTCTAATTTAAATGGTTTGATAACCGCTTCTACTCTTTTCATAATAATATCTCCAAATTTAGTTTAAAATTGTAACGACTTTTGCTATTTTAAGCAACTACGCACATCAAAGATTTAGTGCTTTTTCTCCATGAATAGTCTCATCAAGACCCCTGCTCTCGCTCTCATCATCCACTCTTCCACCACCTGTAACAGCTGAAGCCACATAGTAAACCACCGCTGTAGCGATAGCACTATACACAACTGTAAGTCCTATAGCTTGAAACTGTTTTACAAGTTGTGAACCCATCTCGTACGCTTCTGGCATTGCGTATGGTACTATAAAAAGTGCCGTTGCAACTGAACCCCAGATACCAACCAAGCCATGAATCCAAAACGCATCCAAAGAGTCATCGACTTTAAACATCCCTTTGAGTTTAGCAACACCCCAAAAACCTAGCATACCGCCAACAAGCCCGATGATGATAGCACCCTCAACGCCCGCTGTTCCAGAAGCTGGAGTGATTGCCACAAGACCTGCAACTGCTCCAGAAGCTCCGCCGACAATCGTTGCTTTTTTATAAACAAACCACTCTACAACAAGCCATCCGATAACCCCAAGGGCTGCTGCAACATTTGTCACTAAAAACGCCGATGCCGCAACACCGTTTGCTCCAAGAGCCGAACCTGCGTTGAAACCAAACCATCCAAACCATAAAAGAGCCGCACCAAGAGCCACTAAAATTGGCGAAAAAGGCTTAATAGCCGCTTTGCCATAATCTCTTCTGCGTCCTAAAATCATAGCAACAACAAAACCTGCCACACCTGCATTTAGGTGAACAACCGTTCCGCCCGCAAAATCTATCTCTCCAAAGTTAAGAGACTCTCCACCGCCCCACGCCCAGTGTGTTACTGGCGCATAAACCGCTACAACCCAAAGAGCCGCAAATACCATATAGGTAGAAAACTTGACACGTTCTATCATAGAACCGCTTGCGATGGCTACCGCAATAGCCGCAAATGTTCCCTGAAACGCCACAAAAAGAAGCTCTGGGATAGTTCCTTTAAGTGTTTCAGAAGTGATACCAGAGAGCATCATTTTACCGCTTCCGATGATGTCGCCATCTCCAAAAGCGATAGAGTAACCCGCAACAACCCATACAAGCGAAGCAATAGCATACGCCCCCAAACTCATACCCATAGTGTTAAGCACGTTTTTTGAGCGTGTCAAGCCACCATAAAAGAGCGCTAACCCTGCTGGGGTCATGAGCATTACCAAAGCAGTCGCTACAAGCATCCACGCTGTATCACTGCCACTAAG
>CAXNED010000110.1:0-4698 GCA_964201385.1 Sulfurimonadaceae bacterium
TCATCCAATCTATATGCTCCAACAGGTTTTGAAACATACTCAGGTGCTACATGTAGGGCATCTTCAAACATAATTGAATGTATATCTTTTATAAAACTACTATCAATAATATTTTCTTTATTGGTAGCCTCACGAACTATTACATCATAAGCTTTCGCAAAACCCAAGATTACAAGCTGCTCGCCAAGTGGTTTATGCCCAGCTGTACGCCCTAGTTCAAGCAACTCTTTTGTCTCACCAAAAGAAAGGGTTGTTCCCTCCATGGCATTTGAGTGATGGGTGATTGAGATACGAAGTTGTCTAAAAAGTTCTTCTCTTTGTTTTAATGTTAGTTCATTTAAGTTTTGCATTTTTAATCCTCTTTTTCAAATCTAGGGATAGTGTCTATTTTAAAGTTCATTCAAAAACTCTTGAACAGGTCTTGAGTTTAATTTTCCTTGATTTATAAGGTGGATTTCATTTAATCCATCTTTGAAGTTATTTATTATTTCATCATCTGCAGTATCAAGTTTTATAACCTCTACACCATCATTTTTAAAATGCTCCAACATCCATAAAACTTTTTGTGCTATTGTTTCATTTTCAAAATTTACTGCTACTTGCATTCTAATATCCTGCTGTTATTACTTTGCAAATATATTATCTTAAATGATATGAAGCTTAGTTTAAGTTGTAAATTTAATCAATTATATGAGAAAAATAAAATAGTCCAACTCCTCGTTGGACTATAAAACAAAATAAGGGTAAATATGAACTACTTAATGGCGATAGACGCAGGAACTGGGAGTGTTAGAGCAGTAATATTTGACACTTTGGGCAATCAGATAAGCGTTGCTCAAAAAGAGTGGACGCATCTTGAAGAGCCGAATGTGCCAAACTCTATGAGTTTTGATTTTGAAAAAAATTGGCTTCTTGTGTGTGAGTGTATAAAAGAGTCTCTAAAGAGTGCAAACCTAAGCGGCGAGGATATAGCAGCTCTTAGTGCAACGAGTATGCGTGAGGGGATAGTGCTTTATGACAAAGACGGCAATGAGCTTTGGGCGGTTGCGAATGTGGATGCGAGGGCGGATAAAGAAGTCAGATATTTAAAAGAGAACTTCAAAGGGATTGAAGAGGAGTTTTACGCTGAGTCGGGGCAGACTTTTGCGCTTGGGGCAATTCCTAGAATTTTATGGTTAAAAAACAACAGACCAGAGATTTATGGGAGAGTTGCGAAAATCTCTATGATTGGGGATTGGATTTTGGCACGACTTTGCGGAGTTATCGCCACTGATCCGAGTAACGGCGGAACAACGGGGATATTCTCTTTGAAAAACCGTGACTGGATGCCTGCGATGGCTAAAAAAGTTGGCTTAAAGGATGATATTTTTCCTAAAGTGTTGGAAGTTGGAACGCTTATGGGGAGCGTTACTCAGATGGCTTCAAAAGAGAGCGGCTTGTCAACAAACACTAAAGTAGTAATGGGCGGCGGCGATGTTCAGCTTGGATGTGCTGGTTTAGGCGTTGTTGAGGTCGGACAAGTTGCGATTTTGGGTGGCTCTTTTTGGCAGCAGGTAGTCAATATAGATAAAAATACACCGCCCCCACTTGACATGAACATAAGAGTAAATCCACATGTCATTCCAAACCTTTCTCAAGCGGAGGGGATTACATTTTTTAGCGGTCTTGTCATGAGATGGTTTAGGGATGCTTTTTGCGATATGGAGAAGCTAGAGGCAAAAGAGCAGGGCGTGGATGTTTACGCACTTATGGAAGAAAAAGCTGCTAAAGTCCCTGTCGGCTCATACGGGATTTTGCCTATCTTCTCAGACAGCATGAAGTACTCAAAATGGTACCACGCAGCTCCGAGTTTTTTAAACCTTAGCATAAACCCAGAGATTTGCAACCGTGCATCAATGTTTAGAAGTTTGCAAGAAAATGCGGCTATAGTTTCGAGCATAAATCTTGATAAAATAAGAGAGTTTACGGACATAAAAATAGAGACAATAGTTTTTGCAGGCGGTGCAAGCAAGGGCAAACTTTGGTCGCAGATAGTCGCCGATGTGACAGGATGCAGAGTTAAAATCCCTCGTGTTAGAGAAGCAACTGCTTTAGGTGCTGCTATGGCGGCGGGCGTGGGCGTGGGGATATATAAAGATATAGCAAGTGCGGCAAAAGAGTGGGTAGTTTGGGACAAAATTTATGAACCAAATATGGAAAATAAAAAAATTTACGATGAGATAAAAATAAAGTTCCAAAGCGCATATGAAGCACAGTTGAAGTTAGTAGATGATAATATCACGGCTTCAATGTGGAGAGCCCCTGGTGTTGCGCTTTAATGCGTAAAACCAAAATCAAAATGCGCCCTCTAAACTAGTCTGTTTTACATTCAGGCTGATAATAACTTAAGGAAAAATATGTATTTGTTTACAAGTGAAGTAGTTAGTCCAGGGCATCCTGATAAATGTGCGGATATTATCGCAGACAGTATAGTCGATAAGCTGATTATCGGAGACCCAAAATCAAGAGTTGCATCAGAGGTTTTTGTTGCAGGAAAACATATCGTTATCGGTGGCGAGGTAACCTCAAAGACCAGAGTTACGACGGAAGATTATAAAAAAATCGTTCATGATGCGCTTGTGAACATTGGCTATGACGGAAATCCCTACTTTACAAAAGAGGAGTGTCTGCATCCTGAAGATGTAGAACTTCAAGTGCTTTTAAATGCGCAGTCACCCGACATCAACCAAGGCGTTGACCAAGAAGACGGCGAAACGGGTGCTGGTGATCAGGGGATAATGTTTGGTTATGCCGACATTGAGACAAAAAACTTTATGCCCAGTGCCATTACTTACGCAAGAGTTTTGATGGAAAAAGTGTATAACTTTGCAAAAGAAAATCCTTCTAAACTAGGCGTTGACATCAAGACACAAGTGACTATGGATTATGGCAAAAAAGAGAACTTTGAGAAGTGCCAACCGCAAAAGATTCACACTATCGTAGTATCTGCTCCATGTGTAAATACTATGGACATTGTGAGCGTTAGAAAACTCATTGGTCAGCTAATAGACGATGCAGGGCTTCCAAGCGAGCTTTACAACAAAGACGATTGTATCATTCATATCAACCCGACTGGAAAATATGTATCGCACTCATCTTTGCATGATTCAGGTTTAACAGGCAGAAAACTCATCGTCGATAGTTTCGGCGGTTACGCACCAATCGGCGGCGGAGCGCAGAGTTCTAAAGACTATACAAAGGTTGACAGAAGCGGACTTTATGCGGCACGCTACATCGCAAAACATATCGTTGCGGCTGGACTTGCTAAAAAAGCATTGGTTCAACTTTCTTACGCTATTGGAGTTGCAAGACCGACATCTGTTGCAGTGGACACTTACGGAACGGTAATAGAGGGGCTGGATGATGATAAACTCTCGACATTTGTACAAGAGAGTTTTCCGCTTACTCCAAACTGGATAACACGCAAATTTAACCTTGACCATCCATCAAAAGAGACATTTTTATACGCAGATGTTGCGGCTCGTGGGCAGGTGGGACAGAGTGATTACCCTTGGGAACAGTTGGGTGACTTAGAGAAATTTGAGGCTCTTAAATAGTTATGAGCCTTAAAGATAAAATAGAAGCAGGCGAGAGAGTTAGTTTTGATGAGGCACTCTCGCTGTATGATATGGATTTGTTTGAACTCGGCTCACTCGCATCTGGCATAAGAGAGAAACTTCACGGCAAAAAAACATACTACAACATCAACCGCCACATAAATCCGACAAATGTTTGCGCGGATGTTTGCAAGTTTTGCGCTTATAGTGCCACGAGAAAAAATCCTAACCAATACACCATGACGCATGATCAAATCATGGATATCGTCAAAGATGCCTCCGCAAGAGATATCAAAGAGGTTCACATAGTCTCTGCTCACAACCCAAATACAGGGCTTGAGTGGTACTTGGAGATTTTCAAAAAGATAAAAACAGCCTACCCGCATCTACATGTAAAAGCTCTTACTGCCGCTGAGATAGACTTTTTGGCAAGACATTACGGTAAAACTTATGATGAGATACTTGACCTCATGGTACAAAACGGTGTGGACTCTATGCCTGGTGGTGGAGCTGAAATCTTTGATGAAGCAGTGCGTGACTACATCTGTAAAGGCAAAGTCACCTCTTCTCAGTGGTTAGAGATTCATAAAAAGTGGCATGAGCGAGGCAAAAAAAGCAATGTCACTATGCTTTTTGGACATGTGGAAAGTCGTGCAAACCGCATAGACCATATGATGCGCATAAGAGAGCTTCAAGACATGACGGGCGGATTTAACTGTTTTATCCCGCTTGTTTACCAAAAAGAGAACAACTACTTAAACATCAAAGACCCCATAACCGCAAACGAGATTTTAAAAACTATGGCGATAAGCCGCATCGTTTTAGACAATGTACCCAACCTAAAAGCGTACTGGGTTACTTCAACGGTAGGTTTGGCACTTGTTGCTCAAGAGTTTGGTGCAAACGACTTAGACGGAACAATAGAAAAAGAGTCTATCAACTCCGCAGCAGGTGCAAAGAGCGCAAATGGTATCAAACTTGAAGATTTTAGAGCACTTATAAAAAACAGCGGTTTTATGCCCGTAGAGAGAGATAGTCTTTATAACGAAATAGAGTAGGGAGTAATCATGGGCGCATTAACGAAAGAGACAAAAGTAACACT
>CAXNED010000111.1:0-4671 GCA_964201385.1 Sulfurimonadaceae bacterium
CACTCACCTTCTCTACTCTTTGCTCAGATATCTTAGAGATGTGCGCAAGTCCATCCGTTCCATCTGGAAGCTCTATAAATGCTCCAAAGTCAACTATCTTTTTAACAGTTCCTTTATGGATATCGCCCACTTTATACTCTATTTTAGGAGCTTTTGGCGTGTTGACGATGCCCTCAATATGCTCTCTTGCAGCTTTGACACCACTTTTGCTCTTGCCTGTTACTTTTACTTTTCCATCTTTTTTATCTATATCGATAGCTACTTCAAACTTCTCGATTATCTCACGGATAGTCTTTCCAGCTTGTCCTATGATGTCCCCGATAAAACTTGGGTTGATGTGAAAAAAGTCACTGCTTGGTAAAACGCCATCGTTGAGTTTTATATTTTTTTCAGCTTCTATCATAATATCGATGATATGCGCTCTGCCCTCTTTTGCCTGATAAAGCGCCTCTTTTAAAACTGCAAGGCTGATACCACCGAGTTTGATATCCATCTGCATAGCAGTAATGCCGCTTTTTGAACCTGTTACTTTAAAGTCCAAATCCCCATCATGGTCTTCAAGCCCCATGATGTCGGAGAGGATAGCGTATTTCTCGCCCTCACTTACCATACCCATAGCAATGCCCGCAACTACGTCGCATGTCTCTATCTCTGCAGCGCGTAGTGCCATATAACCGCCACAAACCGTTGCCATTGAAGAAGAGCCATTAGACTCTAAAATCTCTGAAACCAAACGGATAGTTCTTCCCTCAAAATCAACTATCGGCTCTAGCGCTCTTTTTGCAAGATTTCCATGCCCTAGTTCTCTTCTTTTTACTCCCATTATAGGCGATGCTTCCCCAACGCTAAATCCTGGGAAATTGTAGTGAACCATAAAATTCTCATTTTGTATACCATCATCTGTAAGCATCTCAAACATCTGTGCATCTTTTGGTCCACCGAGTGTAAGAACTACGAGTGCTTGCGTCTGTCCACGGGTAAAGAGGCATGATGCATGTGCTTTTGGAAGTACGTTTGTGCTGATAGAAATCGGTCTGATTTCATTGAGCGCTCTGCCATCAGCACGAACTCTTTCGTTTAGTATCTGGCTTCGTACCTGAATGCGCTTCACTTTTTCTATCGCATCTTTGAGTGTCACCTCATCCCAATGTTCTTGTTTAAGCATGATTTTTTTTCTAAGAGCTCTAAGCGCTGTGGAGCGTTCAGACTTTGCCATCTGGTTCATCGCCGCTTTGATATCTTCAAAATGGTGTGTACGCACATACGCCACCATATCTTCATTGACAACATGCACCTTATACTCTATCTCATTTGTATCTTTTTGAAACGGAGCAAAAGAGCTCTCATACTTTGTGTTGTTCTCAAAAAGAAGTTCCTGTGCTTTTTCCAAGATAGAGACCAACTCATCCTCTGCAACAGCGTTAGAGACGTGTTTTGTGATGAGTGGCGCGCTGAGTGTCGGGTCTAAGAGCGGGTCGATGATAAAATCAGTATCTACCTGATTTGAACCGATACTTCGCATCTCTATCATCAAAAGATCCTCTTTTGAACCTGAGAGAAAGAGGTCAAGTGTTGCGTCTCCAAGCTGAGAGAGTGTTGGATTTAAAACCAGCGCACCATCGATTTTTACCGCTCTGATAGCGGATACAGAGGTGTTGATAGCGATGTCACTCACAAAGAGTGCCGCTGATGCCGCGTTAAGAGCTAGTACTTGAAGGTCTGCCTCTTTGTCAACACTAAGCGCTAAAATAGTTATCTGTGTCGGATGCCCAAACCCTTTTGGAAAAAGAGGGCGCAAAGATCTATCCACGATGCGTGAAGTAAGTGTTTCAAAATCACTAGGTTTTGTTTCGCGCTTAAAAAATCCGCCAGGGATTTTACCAGCAGCATAGGTTTTTTCGATGTACTGCACAGTAAGTGGGAGAAAATCATCCTTTACAACCTCAGTCTCATCAATAACAACCGTTGCAAGGAGCACTGTATCGCCACTCTTAATCCACGCTGCACCATTTGCTTGTTTTGCTACTTCACTAAAAGAGTACTCTTCTTCTCTATTTTTCAAATCTACTTTTACATCATATTTCATTTTTTTCTCCTAATATTTTTTCTATTCGTTCTTCATCTATCTTTTCTAACTCTTCATAATAAAGAGCTGTTTCAACATAATCATCTATCTTGTGCAGATAAAATACATTGTCCGCGAATGGCTCCAAAAACTCAAGCACATCTGTAGGTATCACAGGAGCTGTTATGTAGATGGCTTTTGGCTTCATGGCAAGAATGGCTTTTAATGCGGTGAGAAACTTAAGCCCCGTTTCACTCCCCTCATCGATGAGCATAACTATCTGATTTTGCATCGATGTAAAGGGGCGCCCTTTTCTATACTGATAGATGTAGCTTAAAATCTTCTCTTCATGTTTTCTATGCGCTTCACCGTAGATATAGTCGTACTTGATGCCAAAGGCAGTGACAAGGTTTTCATTGATAACTATCTCTTCTCCCTCACAAACCCTTGCTATCTCGCACTCATGGTTATTTGGAGCCATAATCCCTTCTGAGAAGAGAATATCTATACTGTTTTTGTATTTGCCACGGATATGATAAGCAAGCTCCAAACCTCCCTTGGATACCGCGATGAGCTTCCAGTTCTCATCTTTGAGCTTTTGCATCGGGATAACATCATAGAGCTTTTTTGCCGCATCCTCACGATTTTTTAAAATATTTTTATACTTTCCCATACGCTTAATTGTTCTCTGATTTATCAGGAAGTCTATATGCAAATCCTGACGCACTGCTATTTGGCGACATAATTGGCTTAAGTCTCAGAGTTAGGTAGATATATCTGTCGTAGATAGAGTCGGATATACCGCTTAAGTTTAGGATAGGTCTGTTGTTCTCAACATATCTTAGCCCAAAGTCCCAACATCTTTTTTGATATAAAAACCCTATCTCAAAGCCTCTTTTTTGGCTTCTTTCTAAATCATAACTATGTCGAAAAGTATAAGAGTAGTGCTTATCGTATTTGTAGTTAATACTTGAAGTCAAGTAACTTGTAATTGGTGAAACTGTCGCTGTATCAGGCACGAAACTGTCTTTGTACATATGCGAAAGCCCCAAATCAAAGCTCGAAGCTCTATAAGATATCTTATTGAAATTTTTAGAAAAATCACTTTGGTCATAGTTATAAACCATATTGTTATAAAAATTTAAACTATCCGTCATCTGGTAGTCAAGTTCATTTTCTATCTCATCTGCCACGTTGCTATTGTAAGAGATATTTTGGCTCACTCTATGGTAGAGAATCTGCTCTCCTAAGATATCGTAAAGATAGTGCGCAAAATAGAGTTGCAGCCTCCTCTCTACACTGGCGATATTGTACAACTCGCATCGTGCCGCATACTCTGGGTCTGTAGCGTTGCTAGCATAAGAGCAGTAGTCATCTCTTTGTTGAGGCGTAAATAGCTCCATTTGCTCTTCGTAGTAACCGTTTTTAGTCTCTAATCCATCCATCTGGTACTGTGTTCCAAGCTCGATAACATGCGTGAAAGTCTCAAATGCGCGAGTAAGTTGTGTTGATGCGTTGAACTGATGGTAGTTTCTGCCAAAAAGACCGCTATCATACTCTAAAGAGTTATTTTGCACGCTATTTTCACCATTAAAGTCCGTATGCTGTGCGTATAAATGAGAAGTATATGCCACATTTAAAAACTCATCAAAAAGCGATGTTTGGAGTGTCACAGGGATATTCATATCTGTTTGCACAGCACCAACGCCCACCTGTCTGTAGTAGTTGTTGCTCTGAATATCCATGCTATAGGTAAGATGATTTTCTAACCATGAATCCAAGTATGTATGATAATGAAGCGCTGGAAGATTTTGGATAGTCTTTTCATTGCTATCAAGTTTCAAATCTTTGTAGTGCTTGAGATACGCTCCCATATAGTCATCATCTCTGTTGTAAAAGACATTGACCCTCGAGAGAAGTTGCCTTGTTGTTGCATTTTGGGTTGTGTCATTTGTTGAGAGGTTGATGTAGTCAACGTCGTTCATGTTTACTATATCTGCATAGATGCCAGACTGCCCCTCAAGCGTTGTCCCAAACCATTGGTTGATTACATCATCGTTTTGATACAAGAAGTTAAAACCATAGTGCTTATCGTTGGCAAGTTCGCTATCGCTAAAATAGCTCTGTTTCTCTTGAAAGTAACCAGCAGTAAGAGAGCCTTTTGATGTTTTGCTATCGACAAAGCGAAAGGTTGAGTAGAGTCCCTCTCCTCTGTTTGTTCTGATTTGAGGTTTTAGCTCCAAATCCCACCAGTTTTGCTCTGCTATAAAGAGCGCTTGTTCATAGTAAAGACCCTCTTTGGTTGAGTACCCAACCATCGGAGGCAACACACCAGTTCTTCGTGTTGTGTCAAGTGAGTAACCAAAATATGGGGTGTAGAAAACGGGAATATCATAGAGATAAATTCTTGCATTGTAGAGGTTTAGCCACATCGTGTCGGTGTTGTACTCAGATGATGTAAACTCCATCTTCCAAAGAGGGTTGTTTGGGTCACATCCGCTCATAACTCCCGATGTCACTTCAACATCCGTATCTTTTGCATACCCCTCATCGCCGCTGAGCCAAACATCTGATGTCTTTTCCAGCATAAAAAATGGTTGAAATGT
>CAXNED010000112.1:0-4593 GCA_964201385.1 Sulfurimonadaceae bacterium
GGTATAGTGCTTATCTACTCAAAAAAGCTATAACGTATGCGTACTATCTTGGGCTGAAACTTCGTCTCAATACGGGTTATAAAAACAGAACCAAAACGCTCTAAATCTTCTCCCAAAATGTGCCTTGCGGCGTGTCCATGATGTTCACGCTGTAAGCCAAAATCGCATCACGGATTTTGTCAGACGTTGCAAAATCTTTTGCTTTTTTTGCCTCGTCTCTTTGCATGATAAGTGCGTTAATCTCCTCTTTTGTCGCCTCGTCTATCCCGAGCTGAAAATACGCAAAAGGATTTTTTGCTCCAAAACCCAAAACTTCCTCAATGTAAGCGAGATTTGAGAGCGTATGGGCTTTGAACTCTTTATGTTTTCCTGCTGTGTCGAGTGTTTCATTTGCATTTGCAATCATCGCATCCACAAGCGCCAAAGAGGCGGAGATGTTCAAATCATCGCTAAGTGTTTGTAAAAGTTCCTCTTGAAATGAGGTTTTTACAGGCTCGTAAGTCAAGCCAAAAAGACGTTTTTTAACTCTGTAAATCTTGTCTAAACGCTTTTTAGAGGTCGCTAAATCTTCGGTGTTAAAGTTAAAATTTGCTCTGTAGTGCGTGCTTAAAAGATAAAAGCGCAAAACCTCGCCGTCATAAACTTTGAGCGCATCTTTGAGAAAAAAGCTGTTTCCAAGACTTTTACTCATTTTTTCGCCGTCGATGTTTACAAAACCGTTGTGCATCCAGTAGTTTGCGAGCGTGTGGTTGGTTGCGCATCTGGTTTGCGCCGCTTCGTTTTCATGGTGTGGAAAGAGCAAATCAGCTCCGCCGCCATGGATGTCCACGGCAAACTTAGCCGCAGGTTTTGCCAAATGTTTCTCTATCATAGCAGAACACTCCACATGCCAACCAGGGCGACCTTTGCCAAAAGGGGAGTCAAAAGTTACGGTATCGTCTTTGACACTTTTCCAAAGAGCAAAATCTGCACTATTTCTCTTCTGGGACGAACTCTCAACTCTGTTTTGTTTATCGTTATCGTCTTGAACTCTATGGGAAAGGCTTAAGTACTTTTCATCACTTGCCGTGTCAAAGTAAACGTCGCCATCAGCGGTATTGTAGGCGTGTTTTGAGTCTATGAGCTTTTGGATGAGTGCGAACATCGCTTCAAGAGATTCTGTAGCTTTTGGCTCGACATCTGGACGTGCAATGCCAAGATAAGCCATCTCTTTGTGGTAAGCCTCCGTATAAAAGTCCGTAATCTCTTTTATCTCTTTTTTCTGCTCAACGGCTTTTTTGATGATTTTGTCATCAATGTCGGTAATATTTCTCGCATAAGTCACATCGTAGCCGTTTGCCTTTAGAACACGAGTTAAAAGGTCAAAAACCAAAGCACTCTTTGCATGCCCCAAATGCGCATCATCATAAACCGTCGGACCGCAAACATAGAGTGAAACCTTGTTCCCATCCTGAGGGATAAACTCCCGTTTTGTTTTTTGTACTGAATCAAATATATACACTGATAAAATCCTTAAAAAGAAGAAGTGAAACCGTTAAAACAACAGAGCCGCCTAGAAGATAGAGGGTTTTTTTGGATGCAACTATAGTGTAAAAGTCTTTCGCTCCAAAGGCTTTTATGGTCATGCCAAAGCCTACAAATCCGCTGATGGTGCCTGCTAGTGCCAAGCCGCTTGCTCCCATCGGGGTGATGAGAGCAAGAGCGCTTATGAGATAAAAAAGAAGTGAATATGTCGCTATTTTTGCGGCTCTCATCTGCTGTTCGTTGGCATAGAGCCAGAGTAAGAAAAGTTTTTGCAGTCCAAGCGGGAGCAGTCCTACCATGTACATTTGAAGTACGGATGCGGTTACAAGTGTGTCATTTGCTCCAAAAGAGCCACGCTCAAAAAGTAGCCATATTATTTCATATGATAAAATGTATCCACCGATAGTGCTGGCACTTAGCAGATACGCCAAAAACCAAAAGGCACGCTGCATGTAGGCTCTTGCTCTTTGCTCATCGTTGTTTTTGATGTAGCGTGCGATGCTGGGAAAGAGTGCGATAGATGTAGCTATAGCAAAGATAGCAAGGGGAAGCTGAAAAATGCGGTTACCGTAGTAGAGGTAACTGATGGAGCCAGATGCTAAAAAAGAGGCTAAAAATGTATCTAAAAAAGCACTTACTTGAGGTGTGGAGTTTCCCCATATGGCAGGGAAAAACTGTCTTTTAAATTTTTGCGTCTCTACCTTTACATAGTTGGCTTTTTGTCTAAAATATTTCAATCCACCCGCCAAAGGTTTCCAAAGCCCGAGATGGTGGAGCGCTACAAGATGGGCGACAAGTTGTAAAATCCCGCCTATAACCACCCCAAAACTCAGATAATAGACGATTTCACTCTGGCTTTTATCTTGTGAGAGATAGAGTGCGCCGATGAGTGAGATGTTGAGAAGTGCGGTGGAAAAAGCAGTGGTCGCAAAGTGACGTTTGTACTGCAACATGGCACTTAAAAATGTCACCGCAAAGATAAGCGGAAGATACCAAAAGTTGATGGCAACATAGGGAGCGGCGAGTTCTATGGTTGTGGCATCAAAGCCAACCGCTATGACTTCTGTCGCTAAAGATGGCAGGATGTTGACAAGGAGCGTGAGCGTGAGGATGATGGATAAAAAGAGCAAAAAGATATTTGCGCCAAAAACCCCTTTATGTTTTGAATGGGCATAAGATGGGATAAAAACCTGTGTAAAAGCCCCCTCTGCAAAGATGCGACGAAAGAGATTTGGAAGTTTAAAAGCGACAAAAAAGATGTCACTATAGATATTTGCTCCAAGAGCCGAAGCGGTAAGCATATCTCGCAAAAATCCTAAAACTCTTGAAAATAAAATGCCAAAACTGTTGGTGAAAATTGCTTTAAACATGGGCTTCTTTTGGAGAAATATCTGATTTTTACGAGATTTTAACAAATCTTTGATTAAAATGGAGAGTTTAATTTTTAAAAAAATTTAAGTTCAGGCAAAAAAATGGGATTATTTAGTTCAAGTGCCACTACAGAACAAGCAGTAAAAAAGATTCGTCCTACTGTCGTAAAAACTCAAAATGTTGCAAAAGAGTTGATGGAGACGGCTAAGAAAAACGAAGTCAATGCCAACTCTTTGGACTTTGACATCTTAGAGGTGAAGACGTATACGAGAGTTAATACAGAGAAGATGGAGTCCGACTGGGAAGAGATAGGTGTAAATGAGTTGCATGAGCTTGATGATGCTACCGCTATTTTAAATAAAAATTTTCAAATCAAACAAGTTTACGAGATAGAAATTTATACAAAAAACGAAAATGATATTTTTAAAAATTTTCATGCGGCAGTGGGTGCAAACGCGACAAAATGCAAAGTCTATCTTAGTGTGAAAGAGGGCTCTGAGGTTGCAGCGGTTCCTAAGTTTGAAGATGAGTTTTTAAGGTACATCAACAAAAGCAAAATTCGCGCGGGCATTCTTGTTGGGATGTTTGACGAAATGGTCTTTGACGTGGTTTCAAGAGCTTCGGCACTGGCAAAAGTGGGTGGGATGATAAAGTATGAGAAAAGCCAAACTATTCTTATCGCTGAAGCCTACGAGCCAACACCTACTATCAACGATGCTTTTCTCAAACATTTTGAAAAAGAGGGCGCTGTTACTGGAGAACATGAAAAAGTGGACTACTCTAAACGTGGATTTATCCATAGCGTGCTTGAGGGCGAGACTCTTTTGGAGTATATCAAGCCACGTAAAGGCAAGGCGGGAAGAAATTGTCGTGGTGAGTATATGGAACCGACAGAACCTCTTGTGAAGTACGCACCAGACTTTAGCGTTGATGAGACTATTGAGGTGCTAGACAACGTTGAAAACATTCTTTATCGTGCCAAAAGAAGCGGTTATATCAGTTTAGAAGCGGGTAAATACCAGATAAAATCAGATATGGATGTTGGTGAAATCTCTTTTAAGACAACGGGCTCTGTGTTGACTGGTTTAGGTTCTGATGTCTCACTGAGCGTTAAAGAAAATGACTCCCAAAAAGATGCCATCGGTGCTGGTATGGAAGTACAAGTAAGTGAGATAGATATCAAAGGAAATGTAGGTCCAAACTCAAAAGTGCATGCCAACAGAGCTACCGTAGAGGGACAGACACACAAAACATCTCACATAACAGCCAATGATTTGACCATCAATATCCATAAAGGATCTGCATCAGGAGATAACATCAAGATAACCAGACTGGAGCATGGCGTAGTCGAGGGAAAGAAAGTTGAAATTACGCAGGCAATGGGTGGGACTATCAGAGCAAAAGATATTGAGATAGGGCAATGCACATCTTATGTCAAGGCGACAGCTTCACGGCTCATAGAGATTAAAAAGCTTCAAGGAAGTGAAAATGTTTTTACTATCGACCCTCTTTTGCAAAAAGAGAAAAATGAGGATTTGGGTGAGAAGAAACATGAGATTCATGAGCTCCTAACAAGCGTAGATGAGATAAAAAAAGAGATAGACAAATACAAAAAGATGATTAAAGACAACACAGACTCTTTTAATGAAATCAAAAAAAGATTGATGCATTTTAAGCAAAATGGTATCAAGATGCCTG
>CAXNED010000113.1:0-4583 GCA_964201385.1 Sulfurimonadaceae bacterium
ATTGCATTTGCTAATTTTTTGCGATTATACCCATTTTCTTTTTAACCCACAAAATGATACGATTGCAAGAAAGTGACAAATATGCAAAACAGTTACAAAAGAGTGGATGCGCACCTCTCAAGTTTAGGGTACTGCACAAGAAGCGAAGCGAAGAAATTTTTGAGTAAAAATGTGGTCTCCATAAACGGCGTTAGGGTTTTTGATGTACGAGAAAAGGCACATCATAGCGATATCACGGTCGATGGCGAGAGACTTGATGATGAAACTCTTGTGCTTCTTATGCACAAACCAAGCGGCGTTGTCTGCTCACACAGCGATGGCGGCGTGCTTGTCTATTCACTTCTTCCTTTAAGATGGCAGAGACGCAACCCAAAGATAGCAACCATCGGCAGGCTTGACGCTGACACAACAGGGGCGATTTTGCTCACAGATGATGGCGCACTTAACCACAAACTCAGCAGTCCAAAAAGCGATGTCGTTAAACTCTATGAAGCGACACTCGCACAGCCATTACGAGGCGATGAGGCAGAGATATTTGCCAGTGGTACGCTGATGCTTCATGGAGAGAAAAAACCGCTTTTGCCAGCGAAACTTGAAGTTGTAAGCCAGAGCGTAGCAAGGCTTGAAATTTGTGAGGGACGTTACCATCAAGTCAAGCGGATGTTTGGCGCAGTTGGAAACAGAGTTGTCGCACTCCACAGAGTGCGTTTTGGAGAGTTTAGCGTGGAAGATTTAAAAGCAGGCGAGTATAAAACCCTCTCGCTTTAAGCAATCTCATATTTAAGTGCTTTTTTCATATATTCGGCAGAACAGAAAAAGAGTATTGCAAAAAGAGGATTTATCGTCGTAGTTCCTTCTTGAAGTGTCTCAAAAATCTTTAGCTCAAATCCATCTGCCTTTTGTGTATCTTTAGCCACTACTTTAAACTCTACGGGTGCTAGTGTTTTGAGCATAGTGAGGGTTTTTTTCCTCTTTTTTTCGCCACCAATATCGAGAATATTGCGCGTAATCCCCTCAGAGTCATCGCGCATGCGCACCAGCTCTTCTAAAACATCAAATTTATCTTTAAAAATAATCTTGTTCCATGAAAGTCTAAGCTCTTTAGACTCCACCTTGCACGAACTATCTATAAGCGCATTTGGTTTTTTCGCTTTTATGGCTTCAACGAGACCTAAGAGAAAGTTGACACCTCCAGCCCTTTGTGCGCACTCTTGCACAAGCAGATGCATACGCGCCTTTGTCTCTTCACTTTGTTTGTTGAAATTGCACATGAGGTTTCCTGATTTATAATATAACTATAATTATAGCTTAAATGAGATTGAAGTATTATTTCATTTAAGCATATCGTAATAACAAACTTATTACTATACGAAACTAAAAAGAGACAAAAATAGTCTTAATTAAAATGATTCTGAATGAGGCGAATATGAGAGTTTATTTAGATAACAACGCTACAACGATGGTTGACCCTTTGGTTGTAGAGGCAATGATGCCGTTTTTTAGCGAGATATATGGAAATCCAAGTTCTTTGCATAAGTTTGGCACTGCTTCACATCCTGCGCTAAGCAAGGCTATAGACCAGATGTACAAGGCACTCAATGCAAGCGATAATGATGATATCGTCTTTACATCATGCGCAACAGAGTCAAACAACTGGGTTTTAAAGTCAGTTTTCAACGACCATATTGTGAGTGGAGAGAAGAACCACATCATCACAACAGAAGTTGAGCATCCATCCGTTCTTGCGGCATGTAAGGCACTTGAAAAAGAGGGTGCAAAGGTTACTTACTTGCCTGTAAACTCTGAAGGGGTTGTTGAGGCGCATGTGGTGCGAAGTTTTATCACAGACAAAACAGCACTTGTCTCTGTTATGTGGGCATCAAATGAGACGGGAATGATAAATCCCATCAAAGAAATCGGTGCGATTTGCAAGGAAAAAGGCGTTCTTTTCCATTCAGACGGCGTGCAGGCAGTGGGTAAAATCCCTGTTGATTTGCAAGACGTTCATGTTGACTTTCTCTCCATGTCAGCTCACAAATTTCATGGACCAAAAGGTATTGGTGCGCTCTACATCAGAAACTCTCAGCCATTGTCGCCTCTTCTTCATGGCGGTGAGCAGATGGGCGGACGCCGCTCAGGGACGCTCAATGTTCCTTATATAGTGGGAATGGGCAAGGCGATAGAACTGGCAACAACCAATTTAGAAGAAAAAATTGCAGCTATCAGAGCAAAAAGAGACAGACTTGAAGATGCACTTTTAGAGTTAAGTGACACTTTTGTTGTGGGAAACAGAGAAAACCGCACGCCAAATACCATACTTATCTCCATCAGAGGTGTTGAGGGCGAGGGTATGCTTTGGGACTTAAACAACGGACAAATCGGAGCTTCAACAGGTTCTGCATGTGCGAGTGAAGATTTGCAGGCAAACACCGTTATGCTTGCCATTGGTGCCGATAGCGAACTGGCTCACACTGGGATTCGCCTAAGTCTCAGCCGTTTTACAGCCGATAGCGAAATCGACTATGTTATCGCACATTTTAAAAAAGCGGTAGAGCGTTTAAGAGCGATTTCAAGCTCATATGCAAAGGTACAGCCAACTTTAGGTGGGGAGTCAAAAGCTTGCGAAATGCACCACTAAATTAGAGATTAGAATTTTATAAAATAAATTAAAGGAAAAAAAGATGGCAAAGAACGATTTGTTGGGTGCTTCTCTATGGGACGCGTACTCAAATAAAGTAACAACTTTGATGAACAACCCAAATCATCAAGGCGAGATAACTCCAGAGCAAGTGGAGAAAAATGGAAATAAGCTCATCGTGGCAGATTTTGGTGCGGAGAGTTGTGGGGATGCGGTAAGACTTTACTGGGAGATTGACCCAAAAACAGACATTATCGTAAACTCTAAGTTTAAGAGTTTTGGATGCGGTACGGCGATAGCAAGTTCTGACATCATGACGGAGCTTTGTATTGGCAAAACGGTTAAAGAAGCGGTAAAGATAACAAATATCGATGTTGAGTTTGCACTTCGTGACCATCCAGATGTTCCAGCCGTTCCGCCTCAAAAGATGCACTGCTCCGTTATGGCGTATGATGTTATCAAAAAGGCGGCTTCACTCTATCTCGGTGTAGATGAGGGAAGTTTTGAGGAAGAGATTATCGTTTGTGAGTGTGCTAGAGTAAGTTTGAGAACGCTTCAAGAGGTTATCAGACTTAATGACTTAACAACGATTGAGCAGATAACAGACTATACAAAAGCAGGTGGTTTTTGTAAGAGCTGTATAAGACCTGGTGGACATGAAAAAAGGGAGTACTATTTAGTGGATATTTTAAGAGACACTCGTAAAGAGATGGATGAAGAGAAGATGAAAGCGGCGGCTGATGCAGGCTCAAAAGGCAGTTTTGAAGCGATGACGCTTGTTCAGCAGATAAAAGCTATAGATGCAGTAATTGACGAAAATGTACGTCAGTTCCTTATCATGGATGGCGGAAACATGGAAGTTATCGATGTTAAGCCGAGCGAAGATTATATTGATGTTTATATCCGCTATTTGGGCGCATGTAACGGATGTGCAAGTTCTGCAACAGGAACACTCTATGCGATAGAAGCAACCCTAAAAGAGAAACTCTCCAAAAAAATCAGAGTTCTACCAATTTAATTCCTACTTTTTGTAGGGATTAATAAGCGGCGAATTTTCGCCCATATATCTTACATCTAAAACTGCAATCTCACACTCAAGCCAAATCCCAAACGCGTCATAAACTCTCTTTTGCGCCTCTTGTATAAGGTATATCGCCTCATCAAAAGTTCCATTGCCCACATTGACCAAAAAGTTTGCATGTTGCACGCTAAACTCCATGCCGCCAACTCTAAGCCCCTTAAGCCCCACCGCTTCGATAAGCCTGCCCGCAAAATCCCCTTTTGGATTTTTAAAACAGCTTCCCGCACTTGGAGTTTTTGGCTGATTTTGGCGCATGGTTTTAAAAATCTCTAGTTTTTCTTGGCTAAAACCATAGAAAAGTTCAAACGTCGCTTCTAAAATAGGACTTTTTATATCTGTATATCTGTAGCCGTAAACTATCTCTTCTTTAGAAAAAACTCCCTCGCATGTAGTAATGGAGATGAGGTTGTTGAAAATCTCATACTCTTTAAGCCCAGCATTCATAAAAACAAGCCCGCCGAGCGTCCCTGGGAGATGGGAGAGAAACTCGAAGTTGGCGATATTGTTTTTTTTACAAAAAGAGGCAATTTTTCCAGAGGGTGTTGCAGCGCCGATTTTTAGGGTGCTGTTTTCTATCTTGATGAAGTCGTATGTTTTTGAAATCTTGAGTAGCGGGGGAGGCACTAAGCCCATCAAAACATTGTTACATGAGCCGATGATAGTGTGGTTCTGGTACGCCTGTGTACACTCTTCTAAAACAGAAACATCAAAAACTCCGCCGATTTTGATGGAGGAGTATTTGGAAAAATCGGTAGCTACTTTGTGCATTACTCAACAAAACTTGGCATCATGTTGAAGATTTCGGTGGAGAAATCTATCATTGTGTTGAGCATCCACGGCATCGTAAGGATGATAACAATCGCA
>CAXNED010000114.1:0-4550 GCA_964201385.1 Sulfurimonadaceae bacterium
TATTTTTTTATTAGTTATCAAAGTCTATTTACTTGCTTAGTTTTCAATGATCTCAAACTACCTGAAACTTCGTTACAAAGCCTCTTAAAACCTAAACTTTAGGTCTCTGTGTTTGTGGATGGGAATTATAGGGAATTGGAGCTTAGATGGGGCTTAAATATTTGGGGATTTTTAGGAAAAAGTCGGATATTGTAAAATTTATCAATTTTTACTCAATTTTCCTCTATCCAACCGCCTCCCAGAAGCTTATTGCCATCATAAAAAACAGCTGCTTGTCCTGCAGCAACACCAAAAACGCTCTCTTTAAGTGTTACATACGCTTTTTCATCTCTTATCTCTACATGGCATGGCACAGCTTTGGTTCGGTATCTTAGCTTTACCGTTGTATCAAAACTTGAAGCATCTGTATAGAGGTTTAAGTTTTCTAAAACAACGCTATCGCAAGCTAAATCCTCTTTTTTGCCAACAACGATGCGATTCTTTAGCGCATCTATACTTACAACATAGTGTGGGTCATGCGCGCCTCTGACACTAAAGCCTCTTCTTTTGCCGATGGTATAGTGCATGTAGCCTTTATGTTCACCTACAACATTTCCATCTTTATCGACGACTTCTCCCACTTTGTCAACCTCTACAAACTCTTTAAGAACATCTGTATATGTTGTTTCAACAAAACATATCTCTGTTGATTCTCTTTGCGTTGCAAACGTTTCAAGCCCATGAATGGAAGCTGCCAACTCTTTTATCTCACTTTTTTTTCTCTCTCCTAATGGAAAAAGGAGCCTTGGCAGTATCTCTTTGTGTACATAAAAAAGAAAATAGCTCTGATCTTTTGTATCATCATCTGCTTCGTAAAAATACGCTCCGTCTGTTTTGATATAGTGTCCAGTTGCTATAAAATCAGCTCCTATGGTGTCTGCGTACTTTACCATCTCGCCAAATTTTAGACTTCTGTTGCACAGAGCGCATGGATTTGGGGTTTTGCCTTTGGCGTAGGTTTCAACAAAAGGCTGAAAAACTTTTGCATCAAAAATACTCTGCAAATCAATCACATGAAGTTTTATACCGACAAAATCAGCCGCCTTTTTTGCTCTTGCTTCATGTATCTCATGATATCCAGGGCTGGAGTGAAGTTTCATATAGAGACCTTCTACTTCATAGCCATCTTCTTTTAAAAGCATTGCTGTAACAGTGGAGTCAACTCCCCCGCTCATTCCGACTAAAACTTTTTTAGGCATGTTAGCAATCCTCTCTTTTTCTATACATTTTCTTCTTCCGTACTTTTTCTATTTTTATCTTTGACAAACTCCGAGAGGGTTTTGCAATATTTTGTCTCTCCAAGCCCTGATTCTTCAAGAATAGAAACTTGATTAATAATAGAACTCTCTATCTCTCTTATAATCTGCTCTAAATCATCGCTTAAAGTTACAAGGTGAAGATCATCAAGAGTTATCATTCCATTTTTATAGAGTTTGCTCTCTAAAAACTTCATAAGAGGCTTATAAAAAGTAACCCCAACAAGAAATATCTTTACGCCAGTGACTTTTTTGGTTTGCACGAGAGTTAATGCCTCAAAAAGTTCATCTAAAGTTCCGTAACCGCCAGGAAAGATAACATAAGCGATAGAGTACTTTACAAGCATGACCTTTCTTGAAAAAAAATAGTCAAAATTGAGTTCTGTTGTCGTATATTTGTTGGGAACTTGTTCTGAAGAGAGGTCGATATTGAGACCGATTGACTCAATATCTTTGTATTTGAATGCACCTTTATTTGCGGCTTCCATAATACCTGGTCCACCGCCTGTCATAATGTTAAACCCTCTTTGCGCTAGCATAGAAGAGAGCTCTTGTGCGATTTTATAGTACTTAGAGCCACTCTTAGCTTTCGCACTTCCAAACATCGTGATGGTTGGTCCAAGATCTCCAAGATCATCAAAACCTTTTACAAAGTCAGCAAGAATTCTAAACACACTCCACATATCTGCTGATTTAATCTCTTTGACATATTTTTTTGCCAAATCTGCTTGATGCTTACGCATATATGCTCTCCCTAGCTACGATTTGAGCTGATTTAACCGCTCTCTTTTTGTGCCAATCGTAGTTATCTGAACACCAAAGTTTCCATCGACGATAACAACTTCACCCTCTGCTATAACATGGTCATCTACAAGTATGTCAAGAGGATCATTTGCTAGTTGATTGAGCTCTATAACAGAGCCAATATCCATATTGAGGACATCCTTAAGAAGCATTTTTTTCTTTCCAATTCTTACTTTTACGGGAAGTTTTACATCCATGATAAGCGCGATATTAGTTAGCTCATCGCTGTTCAGAGAGCTATATGAGAAAGTGTCTTGCACTTTGCTTGAATCACCCTCTCTCTCTTTTTTAGAGGTTTTATTTGTATCAAAGAGCTCATCATATAAAATTTCATCTACTATAAACATCAAAAGCGACTGCACACTGCCTATACCAAAACGATAGACATACATTTTGTAAAAATTTTCTAGTGAAACATCTTTGTTTTCATCGATATACTCGACATCTTCTATGCTAAAAGAGAGAGATGGAAGCTCTTTTTGGGCTCCAAGACTATTGGAAATCGCTCCAAATATATTCGAAACAATCTCTTTTGCTGCATCCAAGTCATCATCACTCACATCTTCCCTGCTGCTCTCTTCTTCACCTAGCATCATATCTGAGAGCGCCGTTACAAGATTTGGAGTGAGTGCAACCATGGCAGAGGCTTTAAAATCGCCGCTTATGCCAATATGAAGCAGTACGATTGGCGGAACAATGCTTGAAATAATACTTAACTCTTGTTCCTCTTTAAGGCTCAAAGATGGAGCTTGACCCACAAGTGCTTCTATCGTTCCGACAGTCTCATTTTCAAACAGTTTTATAAAATTACTCATAATCTACTCCTCATCATACCCAGCTTCTTCTTCTAACATAATCTCTTTAACACCTGAAATTTTTTCACGTCTTATAAGTTCAAAATTTTCTAATGCTCGTTTGACGGCATCTTTTTCTGTTTCAATTATTTCACTAACTTGTATAGATTTTCTAAATCTTCTTAGACCAATTTTCCCTCGAAATCTATCTTTGCCATCCACGCGTACCGTCACGATATCGTCTGCAGGACTTGTCAATCTTATGATATCACCTACTTGGAGTTCTAAAACATTTCTTAGCGTTAGTTCGGCATTCCCTAGCATCGCTTCAACGCCAACTTTTGCACCACCTAAAAGCACATGAAGTTCTGTGTTGCGGCTCTTCTTTGTACTTGTTTCATTGAGCATCAAATCTCTGCTTGCTAGTTTTGGAAGTACGGGTTCAAGTGCGATAACTGGATAACAGATGTTCATCATACCCGAACTTTGTCCGATGATAATCTCCATAACAACCATTACGACAATCTCATTTTGTGCAACTATCTGCACAACATTGGGACTTGACTCTTTGGATTCGATGTTTGGAAAGATATCCATAACTGGACCCCATGCCTCTTTGAGCGTACTCATCATAACGCGCAAAATAGTCTCAAAAAGACTTAGTTCGATATCTGAAAACTCCCTGCTTGCATCAAATGGCTCGCCCTTGCCGCCTAAGAGACGGTCTAACATAGGAAAAGCGATGGAAGGATTTATCTCTATAACGCCGCTTCCCTCTAAAGGTTTCATCGAAAAGACATTAAAGCTTGTCGGATTTGGCAACGACATCAAAAATTCGCCGTAAGTCATCTGATCAACCGAGTGAAGCTGAATCTCAACAATGGAGCGCATGATAGAGGAGATTTGGGATGCTAAAGTTCTTGCCATCTTGTCATGGATACCACGAAAGGCGCGAAGCTGCTCTTTTGAGACTCTATTTGGGCGCTTGAAGTCATAAAGCGTTACCTGCCTATTTGAGACAGGAGACTCCTCTCCTGCTTCAAAAAGGTCTGTTTCGTCATCAACAACGTCGAGTAGCGCGTCTATCTCTTCTTGGGAAAGTATATCTGCCATCTTAAGCTCCTACACTCTCTTTAATTTTATGGATAACGGACTTATGAATCTGAGAAATCCGCGATTCTGTAATATCTAAAATTTCGCTTATCTCTTTTAAGGAGAGCTCTTCAAAGTAGTAGAGCTGAATGATAAGCTGTTCACGCTGGTTATATCCGCTTAGAACAGTTTTAATAACATTTATAAGCTCATCACGCTCTATTGCCGCAAGAGAAGCCCCCTCATCTCCAATTTGGAGCTGGTCATCAAGGGGCATAACCGTGTAGATAGAAGAAGCGATGCGTGCTTCATGTATCTTTTCTATATCCTCTTGTAGCATTGTAGCAAGTTGTGCATCAGTTGGTTCTTCATCATGCGTAGCTCTATACTCTTCTACTGCGTAGTCTATCGCTTTTATAAGCTTTCTGCTTGAGCGGCTCACAACATCCAAACTTCTTAGATAGTCAAGCATCGCTCCGTAAACACGCTTTTTAGCGTATCCCCAAAAGGAGTCATTGAGCCCTTCGTCATATCTTCTTGCTAGTTTGATAAGCTCTTCCGTCCC
>CAXNED010000115.1:0-4542 GCA_964201385.1 Sulfurimonadaceae bacterium
TCTATGCCATCTACATTCAGCGTCTTTTGGATGAGGGCAAAGCGTACAGATGCTACATGTCCAAAGAGGAGCTTGATGCGCTTAGAGAGGCGCAAACGGCGAACAAAGAGCGTGCAAAATACGATGGCAGATACCGCGACTTTGAGGGCACTCCGCCAGAGGGTGTAGAGCCTGTTATCCGCATAAAAGCACCTCTAAGTGGTGAAATTATCGTTCATGACGGTGTCAAAGGGGATGTTGTTTTCAAAGCGGAAGATATCTTGGATGATTTTGTTATCGCAAGGGGTGACGGTTCGCCGACTTACAACTTTGTTGTGGCGATTGATGACCATCTTATGGGCGTTACAGAGGTTATCCGTGGGGATGACCACCTCTCAAATACGCCAAAACAGATAGTGGTTTATGAAGCACTCGGTTTTGATGTGCCGAAGTTTTACCACGTGCCGATGATTCACAACCATGAGGGCAAAAAACTCTCCAAAAGAGACGGTGCGACTGATGTTATGGCGTATAAAGAGATGGGTTACACGCCACAAGCACTTCTGAACTTTTTAGTGCGTCTTGGATGGAGCAACGGGGATCAGGAGATTTTCTCCATGGATGAGATGATGGAGTATTTCAACCCTAAAAATATCAACCGCTCAGCTTCCATTTACAACACCGAAAAACTAGACTGGCTTAACTCTCACTACATCAAAAACACGCCAAACAACGAACTGGCAGAACTGCTTGAACCGTACGGTTTGCTCCTCACTTCTCATGACAAAAAAGAGATTTTGCTTGACGCACTCAAAGAGCGTGCAAAAACTCTCAAAGAGATGGCACAGCTTGTCAACGAAATCATTATCGCTCCCGAGACTTTGGATGAAAAAGCCGTTGAAAAGGCGTTTAAAGGGGATGCAAAAGAGGTGCTTGAAAACTTTGCGGCAAAAGTAAGCGCATGTGGCGAGCTTCATCTTCCAAGCGACTACCACCACCTTATGGAAGAGGTCGTAAAAGAGATGAACATCGGTTTTGGCAAAATCGGACAACCGTTGCGTGTGGCACTTTTAGGCAAAATGAGCGGTCCAGGGCTTGATAGCGTCATGGCTATCATCGGCAAAGAGGCAACGATAGCAAGAGTAAAAAGCGCACTCGCACAGATTGCATGAAAAAAGTTCTGATTTTGCATGGCTGGGGCGGGAGTGATTTTCCCCACTGGCAGAGTTGGTTGGCAGCTGAACTTGCAAAAGATTATGGATGTGTGAGTTTTTTGAGGTTTAGCGATATCGATTTTCCAAACAAAGATGTTTGGTTGGCAGAGTTAAGAGCTGAGATGTCGGCATTTGCGCCGAGTATCGTCGTCTGCCACTCCATCGCAAACACGCTTTGGTTTCATCTCTGCCATGAGGGTGGCATAAAAGAGCTGGAGAAGCTTTTTCTTGTTGCTCCGCCTAGTTTTGGGTGTGACATCGCAGAGCTTGAGAGCTTTTTTCCATGCTTGATTCCAAAAAAGCTCTATGCAAAAGAGGCACTGCTTGTTACCTCGACAAACGACCCTTACATGTCACAAAATGAGGCGGCAGAGCTTCAAGAGGTGCTTGGCATAGAGATGCTAGCTTTACAAAATGCAGGACATATAAATACAAACAGCGGTTACGGTGCGTGGCACTGGATATTAGAAGAGATAAAAAGGTAAAAACAAATCATGATACAACTCATAAATATTTCAAAAAATTTCGGCAAACAAGAGCTTTTTAGCAATCTTAACTTCAAACTAAATTCTGGCAACAAAGTCGGACTTGTAGGGCGCAACGGTAGCGGAAAATCAACGCTTTTTAAACTTATTCTCGGTGAGGATACTCCAGATATCGGTGAAGTGGTTATCCCAAAAGGGTACAAGATAGGCGCACTTAAGCAGTATTTGGAGTTTAGTGAGACGACACTTAGAGAAGAGGCGGCACTTGCACTTGAAGAGGACATGAAGTACGATATCTACCGTGTTGAGAAGATTCTTTTTGGTTTGGGCTTTACGCATGAAGATTTGGAGAAAAACCCGCTCTCGTTTTCGGGCGGTTATCAGATTCGTATAAACCTTGCAAAACTGCTTGTAACCGAACCAAACCTCCTGCTTTTGGATGAGCCGACAAACTACCTTGACATTCTCTCGCTTAGATGGTTAAAAAACTTCTTAAAAGCGTTTGAGGGCGAGGTTATCATCATCACCCACGACAGAGATTTTATGGATGGCGTAACCACGCATACGATGGGGATTATCCGCCGAAATCTAAATATCATTCAGGGCGATACGCATAAATTTTACGACCAGCTAAAGGCAAACGAAGAGCTTTATGAGAAGCAGAAGATTTCACAAGACAAAAAAGTAAAAGAGCTTGAGGATTTTATCGCCCGCAACAAAGCCCGTGCCTCAACCGCCGCTCTTGCGCAGTCAAAAGTAAAACAGCTTGAGAAGATGGATTTGCTTGAAGATTTGGGTTACGACTCCACGCTTGAGTTTGACTTTAACTACAAAGATACGCCTGCAAAAGTTCTGCTTGATGTAAAAAACCTTGGTTTTGGCTACACGCCAGAGAACATCTTGTTCAAAAATATCTCTTTTGTGCTTGAAAAAGGAGAACGCCTTGGCATCATCGGAAAGAACGGCAAAGGAAAATCAACCCTTCTCAACACCATCGCAGGGGAGTTAAAACCACTTAGCGGCGAAGTTCACATGCACACAACCACCGAGTTTGCGCACTTTGGACAGACCAACATCGCAAGACTGCATCCAAACAGCAATGTTTTAGATGAAATCCACTCTGCAAACACAAAACTCTCTGCACAAAACATCCGCGGTATCGCAGGAGCTATGATGTTTAGCGGTGACAGTGCCGACAAAAAAGTCTCGCTTCTCTCAGGGGGCGAAAAAAGCCGTGTCATGTTAGGGCAGATTTTGGCACGCAATGTCAATCTTCTCTTTCTCGATGAGCCTACAAACCACTTGGACATGGACTCCATCGAAGCTTTGACGGTAGCTATCCAAAACTTCAAAGGCTCCGTCATCATTGTAACCCACTCCGAAGAGTTGCTCCGCCGTGTGTGTGACAGACTTATTGTCTTTACAAGAAGCGGTGCAGAGTATTTTGACGGCGGTTACGACCTCTTCTTAGAAAAAATGGGCTGGGAAGAGGAAGAAGATGATGAGTCTGCAAAACCAAAACCAAAAAGCAGCTTCAAAGACAACAAAAAAACAAAAGCCGATTTGGTAAGAAACAAAAACAAACTAGTCTCCCCAATCAAGAAAAAAGTAGAAAAACTAGAAGCCTCCATCATAAAAAGTGAAGAGACACTGGCATCACACCAAAAAAAACTCCTCGAAGCCACAGCCAAAAACGACAGCTTTAAAATCATAGAGTTCTCAAAACTAGTCTCCATGGAGCAAAAAGAGGTAGAGAAAATGTTTGAACTCTTAGAGATTTTACAAAACGAGTTCGACACGATTTCGGGAGATTTTGATGTGAAGATTGCGGAGATTGGGGAGTAAAAAGCTTACTTTGAGTGAGAACAGATTAGTAAATATCTCCTCTGTTGTCACTCTTAACCATCAAAATAACCAACTCATCTTCAATGATTTCATAAATAAATCTATAATGGCTAATTCTAAGTCTATAATACTCAGAGTTTGAGAGTTTTTTTGAAATCAGCCTATACATCAAATAAGATACTCTTCAAAGTCATCTTTAGACAACTTTGTCACATCAATTGGTTTGATTATTTCTACTTCAGAAGTTGAAAAGTGAGACAAAAACCATTGAAATTTATCGGAAATTGATTCATTCACCCTAAGTGTTATAGTTTCCATTTAACATCTCTCCTATCCATTATTTTTTAAAATTGTATTGTTCCCAATACCCTCATTAAAACATACCTCTATAAGCGAATCTCCATTTTTTTAAAATCACAAACCAATCCGTGACCCAAAACTCTTTATGCTCTCGCCCTCTTTTTGGATGAAATGGTGCAGAGAACACTCTATGCTTTCGCTCTCTTTTTTTTGCGAGAGTGATTGGAGTTTTCCTAGCATTGCCTCGGCGTTTGCAGCGCTATCTACGAGGTAGAGAACCATAAAAATGCTCTCATCCCAGCGAATGAGCATATCGTCTTGACGGATGACGCTTTTCAGGCTGTTTGTGAGTGTTTTTAAGAGCTCTACGTCATCCCTTAGTTGTGTGCCATCTTTTTTCTTTGCTTCTATGCGCAGGGCACTTATGAGTTTTTTGTTAAAAAGTGCGGCATCTTGGAAGCTTTGGGCTATCTGCATAAAGTAGTTTTTTGAGTACGCTCCACTTTTGGCATCGATGCTTGTGTTGTTCTCAATCATAATGCGCTTGATGAGCGTTTGAGTGATGTCGCTAAATGTGACGACGGCATACTCCTCAATCTTTTGGATGGCAACAGAAAAGGCATGTGGCTCATAAGTCGGTGTTACCATGCTCACGAGGCGCTGTGGGGCATCTAGTTCTAAAATTGCATCTATCCAGCTTGTGCCTTTTTCAAGATTTT
>CAXNED010000116.1:0-4522 GCA_964201385.1 Sulfurimonadaceae bacterium
TGGGATTCTCTTTATCTCAAAGCCCATTTTCATAAGGCGTGAGTACTCTTTTTTATCCATCTCTTTAGCAAGATAAAGTGTTTTTATCTTACTCGGATGGTTTTGAATGATATAGTTTATGGGTTGTTTTGCGTATATTAACATGTGGGCATTTTATCCAAAAAATTAAAATAGTGTATATTTAAAGGTGTAATAATCTCTCATAGCAGGCTTTTGTATTTTCGCCTGTTATTTTAGAGATAAGTTTTGCTTGAACTTTCTTAGGCAAATCAAGTTCTAAAATATCGTTTTGGCTGATGGCAGAGCTGCCAAGGGTCTCTTTTGCTTCAAGAACAACGACCCATTCTCCTCTAAGGTTCGCATCCACTTTTTGCTTGATTTCATCGGCAGTTCCAAAATAGTACTTTTGGTACTTTTTTGTAAGCTCTTTTGCCAAAAAAATCTTTCGAGAAGGCTCTTCATGCGAGAGTTCAGACAAAAGCTTCTCAAGTCTGTGCGGCGATTCGTAAAGAACTGTCGTATATCCGCTACTTAAAGCACCCAAAAGTGAAGCCGCTCTATCTTTGCCTTTATGCGGCAAAAAGCCCCAAAAAAGCATCTTTGTTGTTACAAATCCACTCGCCACAAAAGCGGTAAGAAGTGCGTTTGCCCCAGGTAAAATATCGTATTTCACACCATTGTCTTGACAATATTTTACAAGTGCCTGCCCTGGGTCGCTGATACCTGGCATCCCTGCATCACTGGCATAAATAATATTTTGCTCAAAAAAAGAGGGAGTAAGTTTTTCGATAAACTCTTTTTCATTGTGTGAATGGAGTGAAATAAAATGTTGTTCTGGTTTAAAAGAGGTGTTATAACGCTCTTTGAGGATTTGGATAAGTTTTTTTGTAACTCTTGTATCTTCACAAAGAAGTGTGTCGGCTTCACTTAGTGCCTCTATGGCTCTAAGTGAAATGTCGCCTATGTTTCCAATTGGGGTTGGAACAAATGTAAGCAAGAAAAATCTTGATTAGTTTTTAGCGTAACGCTTGTTGAATTTGTCAATTCTTCCAGCAGTATCTACCATTCTCTCAGAACCTGTAAAAAATGGGTGACACTCGTTACAAATGTCAACTCTCATCTCTTCTTTAGCGCTTTCGTTTACAAAAGTGTTACCACATGAACAAGTCACAGTACACGCTACTAATTTTGGGTGGATATCTTTTCTCATTTTTTTACCTTTTGATACTCGTTAGTGTGCGAATATCTATATATTTTTTAAATCCGTATGGGGGCGGATTATTACGGAGCGAATTTTACCGAGATTTATCTTAAAGTAGTATTTTGCTAGATACGGCAAGAACGGCGCTCTCAGAGCGCAAAACCATCGGAGTGTCGAGCCTAAAACTCTGCACTGATGCAAAAAGCTCTCTCTCTTTTGGAGAAAACCCACCCTCGCAACCTATAAGAACAGTTGTTATATCGCTATACTCTTGCAAGGTTTTTTCACAAAAATCAAACACTTTTACATCAGGATATGCCTTGATAAACTCCTGCACACTTTTGCAGCTATCCATCTCTATATAACTACTGCGTCCGCACTGTTGCATAGAAGCTTCCCCTATCCTTTCCAAGCGTTTGAAGTCTAGTTTAAAGTTTTTTTGACTTCGCTCACATGCGATAAACGTTATCTTACTCACGCCAATCTCATAAAGTGATGGAAGTACTTTTTCTATAGAGTTTGCATCAACGATGCACCACCCAACATGAAGTTCTTTTGCGCTTTTAACCTCTTTGAGTTCCGATGCGACAAGTGAGAGTTCTGCACTTCTTGGCTCAACACTCTCTATCTTGTAGGTATGAAGCATCTTGAGATTTTCTCTTGAGCGCAAAGAGAGCAAATCGCCCTCTTTGTGGCGGCGCACTTTGATGAGATATTTGTGTTGCTCCCCTCGCATGTGAAGGCTCTGTGCACCTGCCTCATCATCAAGCAGATAAATCATGCCCACATCCAAAAAGAGATGCTAAGTACCACAAAAATCTGGGCAAGAAAGATTTTGAGTGCATATTTTCTATGCTCCGCAAAGCTCTTTTCCTCTTTTCTATCTACGCTTGCAAGATGTTTGGAACGTTTTGCTTCAAGGACGATGAGAAGCGTTGCAAAAAGAATCATTGCTATATTTTCTAAGGTAAAATCAAGATGCTTCGCCGCCATCATAACCACGCCTGTAAAGACTACAACACCTATTGTTGTCCCAACTATTGGAGTATAAAGCGTCATGGCTCTTGTGTACCTCACTCTGTTTTTTAACCCAAAAAGGAGTAAAAGATTGACTACTATCGCACCTAAGACCGACATAACACCCCAGTTATGTGTTACAATTCCCATATCATACATTTCATTCATGTCGTAATATTACAATAAAAAGTGTATAAATACTCCTTGATTTCTCGAAAAACATAGTTTTTCGTAGCTTTAGGGGGTTGTAGGGACATTTGTCCCTGCCACTAAAACGGACGAGTTCGTTTTAGTTCTTAACATCAAATGAAAAAGAGAAAAATATGGCTGTTACCATCGAAGAAGCACTCGAATTTATCTACAAAAACACCAAACCAACATCACTCAAAATCTTGCCTCTTGAAAATGCGCTAGGTTCTATCTTGGCAGAAAATATCATTGCAACTTACAATCTCCCTCCATATGACAACTCCGCTATGGATGGGTATGCAGTAAAGATGGAAGATGCTGCAAAAAGTGTCAGTGTCACGCATACCATTTTTGCGGGCGAAAACTCAGATGCGGTGCTTGAGAGCGGATGTGCCATAAAAATCATGACGGGTGCAAAAATCCCTCTTGGATGCGAGGCTATCATCCCCATAGAAGATGTTACGCATCAAGACGGTAAGGTAGTTTTACCGCAAAATATCAAGAAAAACTCTCATATCCGTTTTTGCGGCGAGGATATCAAAAGCGGCATGACACTGCTACATCGTGGGCAGAAGCTCTATGCACACCATATCACGCTTCTTGCTTCTCAGGGTATAAGCCATATCAAAGTCCATAAAAAGCCACGTGTTGCCATCTTTGCCTCCGGAAATGAGCTGAAAATGTATTTTGAGAGCGTTGCAGCACATCAACTTTACAACACAAACTCGCCTACTTTTTTTAGCAGAGTGCAAGAGCTTGGATGTGATGTTGACTTTATCGGCACTGCAAGCGATACACTGCAAAGCATACAAGAGCATATCAAAAGTGCGCTTCAAAGCGACCTTATTATCACCTCTGGCGGTGTGAGCGTGGGCGATGCCGACTTTACAAAAGAGGCGTTTGGTGCTTTTGGGTATGAGATATTTTTTGACAAAGTGGAAATCAAACCCGGAAAACCAACTACTTTTGGGCGCATAGGCGAAACTCTTGTTCTCAATCTCCCCGGAAACCCAATGGCGGCAGCTCTTAACTTTGAACTTTTCGGGCAAAGCATCATTTTAGCCTTTAGTGGCGATGAAGCGAGATATCTTGCACCCATAGAGACAAAAATGGCAAATGATTATGCGCTAAAGGGGGGCAGAAGAAGCGTAATCCCTGGCTATTTTGATGGAATGGCTTTTGTGCCTTACGACAAATTTGCTCCGGGGATGATAACACCTCTTGCAAACTCAAATGCTTTTATGATTGTAGATAGTAGTTGTGAGGTATTTCAAAAAGGCGATAGCGTCAAGATAGTTCCGACACGATTTAGTTTTACATCTTCTAAGAGAGTTGGTTTGGTAAATACAAAATAGGGGGCAAGGGGCAAAACCCCTTGGCACTACCGAAGCAGCGGTGCGAAAATGCACATAAGCAGTATTGTAAGTATTAGCTTATCCATAAAGAACCCCCTCATAGTAATTTCTGGAGGGCAAAAAAAAAGGTCAGAGGCTCATGACTTCCTCTAACCTTAATTTACCACTCCATCAACTACTATGAACTAATACTTACAGCAGAAATTATAATGATTTAACATAAATAAGTCAATCTACTCTAAACACTCTGCGGATTGATAAACCGCTCTCCTTTTTTTATCTTCTCAAAAAGTCTAGCATCGTGCCACTCTTTTTGTATCTCCTCGCTAAAGAAAATCTCCTCTAAGTTTATACTGCCCATGGCTTGCGAGTAGGCATCTTCCCTGAAAGCTTGTGCGTAGCCTGTGTCTGTTTCATGAACGATAACACTGTGAAGTTTTACCTCTTTTTCGCCATTGACTGCGGTTGTAAGCGAGAGCAGTTTGTCAACAAGCACAAAAAAGAGACGGCTAAACTGTTCGGCTGATGGAGAGATGGGAATCTCTATCCAACGTGCAGAGTGTTTTTTCATATCCTCTTTATACCCCTCTTTATCGCCACTCCAAATAGCGATAGCATGGTCAAAACTATCTATGATATCTTTCATGTTTTGCTTCATCAGTCCAAAATCATAGACCATCTGTCCGTTGTCCAAAAAGTTGGACTCAAACAAAAGCTCGACTTTGTATGAGTGTCCATGGATGGAACTTCTGCATCGCAC
>CAXNED010000117.1:0-4501 GCA_964201385.1 Sulfurimonadaceae bacterium
TAGCCAAAAACCTCGTTGCAGCGGGTGCGTGCGAGAAGGTAACCATACAGATTTCTTACGCCATAGGCATAGCACAACCAACTTCTATCATGATAAATACACATGGGACGGCTGTTGTTGAGGAAGAAAAAATCGAGGCATGTGTCAAAGAGCTTTTCGATTTATCTCCAAAAGGAATCATCACCTCTCTTGACCTTTTGCGCCCTATTTACCGCAAAACTGCCGCTTATGGGCACTTTGGACGTGAAGAAGAGGGCTTTACATGGGAGTTAACCAACAGAGTAGAAGATATAAAAAACTATCTGAAAATTTAGATAATAATAGTTATCAAAATGCCTAAAAATAGGGATTTGTGCAAAGATTTTGTAACAAAAAAGATTTGTTTGGATTTTGAGCGCGATTTTTTAGCTATCTTTAAAAATATTTTGTTAAACTTACCCCGAAATTCAAATATAGGAGAATCCTAATGGCAGTAATTATTGGTGATACATGTATTAACTGCGGCGCTTGTATCGATGAGTGTCCAGTAGAAGCGATTGTAGATGAGGATGATAACCCAACTGGTGAAGAAGTTTATTACGTATATGCTAACAAGTGTGTAGAGTGTGTTGGACATCATGATGAGCCAGCATGTGCTACTGCATGTCCAACTGAAGGATGTATTACTTGGGATGCTGTAGGCGATAGCCCAGCACACCGTGCAGATATTACAGACGATATGCGTGGAATCGGCAAAGCCGTAGTAGCGTAATTTTTAAAACGCAAAGCATTTTCGCTTTGTGTTTTTTTCCCTTTTTTCTCTCCAGCATCTCTTTTTCATTTGACTTCCATAACTTTAATTTTAAATCAGTGATTTTTTGGGTACAATTCCATCTTAATTTTTATATTTCATAGGAGATTTGATGGAACGCACACTATCAATAATAAAGCCAGATGCCGTCGCTAAAGGTGTTATCGGTAAGATTTTAGATCGTTTTGAGAGTAATGGTCTTAAAATAGCAGCAACAAGAAAAATGCAGCTTTCACGTGCTGATGCAGAAGCATTTTATGCAGTACACTCTGAGAGACCTTTCTTTGGTGATCTAGTTGATTTTATGATTAGCGGTCCAGTAGTAGTTTCAGTACTTGAAGGTGAAAATGCAATCGCAAAAAATCGCCAACTTATGGGAGCAACAAACCCTAAAGAGGCAGAAGCAGGCACTATTCGTGCAGATTTCGCTGAAAACATTGACGCAAATGCTGTTCATGGAAGTGATTCTGCTGAAAATGCAGCAGTTGAAATCGCATTTTTCTTCTCTACAAGAGAAATGGCGTAAGACAAATATTTGAAGATATCTTTAAATAAAATAAGCAAAACTCCTTTAGAGTTTGATATCAAAGCAGACAAAATAACTTTTAAAGGTTTTTTGCAGTATGATTCTGCCAAATTAATTTTGCTGAAGGCAAAATTAAGTGGGAAGCTAGAGACTGATTGCGATATCTGCGCTGAAGAGTTTTTGCTCGAAGTGAATGAAGATGTAGAATTCTACATCTCCGATGGAATCTATACAAAGAGTCAAGACCTTCTCTTGGAGGTTGTAGAGTTATTTGACTCTACAGCTGATTTGCAAGAGATAATGAACTCTGAGATAGAACTTATCAAGAGCGACTATAAAAGTTGCGGAAATTGTACTGGCTCTGACTATATAGTAGAGTAGTGTGAAGCTCAAAGCTTCATTTGTGTAATTTAATTCAAACAGAAAGGAATATACTATGGCAGTACCAAAGAGAAGAGTCTCTCACTCACGCGCAGCGAAGAGAAGAACTCACTACAAAATTTCTTTAGCTCGTCCAGTGAAAGATAAGGATGGAACATACAAGCTTCCACACCACATCAATCCAACAACTGGTGAGTACAAATAGTCAATGGTTAAGATTGCTATTGACGCAATGGGCGGGGACTTTGGTCCCGAACCTATTATAGACGGTTGTATTCAGGCTCTCAAGCAAAAACTTTTCATTCCTATTCTTGTAGGTAAAAAATCAGAAATTTTACCTCTGTTACCAAAACGTTATAGAGATAAGATTTCTATAGTCGAAGCTGATGACGTTATATCGATGCATGATGCGGCTACAGATGCACTCAAAAGAAGTGAAAGTTCTATTTATAAAGCCATAGAGCTTGTAAAAAATGGTGAAGCAGATGGGGTAGTTTCTGCTGGACACAGTGGAGCAACCATGACTTTGGCGACGCTAAGGCTTGGACGTCTCAAAGGCGTTATGAGACCTGCACTTGTAGCACTTATGCCTACAAAAAGCACGCGTAGATCTGTCATTCTTGATGTTGGCGCAAATGTTGACTCTAAACCTGAACACTTAGCACAATTCGCCGTTATGGGTGGATGTTACGCTGAAGATATGTTCAAGATAGACAAACCATCTATCGGTCTGCTTGCAAACGGTGAAGAAGACTCCAAAGGAAATGAAGTCACGAAAGCGGCATTTAAACTCCTAGAGGGCTATAAAGGCTTTAAGGGAAATGTCGAGGGAAGTGATATTTTCAATGCAAGTTGTGATGTTATCGTCTGTGATGGCTTTGTGGGCAATCTTGTACTCAAAGCATCCGAGGGTGTTGCTTCTACAATCACTGGCTTGATTAAGGAGTACATCCGTAAATCACCTGTTGCTATAACAGGTGCGCTCTTGATGCGTAAGGTGTTTGCACTTCTTAAAACGCAGATGGATTATGCTGAGATAGGCGGAGCGCCTCTTATCGGGATTCAAGGCTGTGCGATAGTAAGTCATGGAAAAAGTAACGCAAAAGCGATTAAAAATGCGATTTTTCAGGCGATTCGTTATGTCGACACAGGTGTGAATGAACATATAGTAGAAAGACTAGAAGCGTTAAAAAATAAGGAAAAGTAATGGCATATGCTGCATTTCGCTCTATTGGTGCGTACGCTCCAAGCAAAATTCTCTCCAATGAAGATCTCGCAATAATGGTGGATACTTCTGATGATTGGATTACAAAGAGAACAGGCATAAAAGAGAGACGCATTGCAGCTAATGGCGAATTTACAAGCGATATGGGTGCAAAAGCAGCTCAGATAGCTATAGAGCGAAGCGGTATAGCAAAGAGCGAAATCGACATGATAGTATGCGCTACTATCTCCCCAGACTACTTTTGTATGCCCTCAACTGCTGCTATTATCTCTACAAAACTTGGATTATCCAATGCAACTGCTTTTGATATTTCAGCGGCATGTACGGGCTTTGTCTATGTTTTGTCCATTGCAAAAGCTTTTATCGAATCAGGTATGAAAAAAAATATCCTTATCATTGGTGCTGAAAAACTCTCTGCTATCACAGACTACAGCGACAGAGGAACATGTATCCTTTTTGGAGATGGTGCTGGTGCGGCAGTGATTAGTGCTACAGAAGATAAAAATGAAGCTATTATTGATGTCCACACGGGCGCAGATGGTGCATTTGCGGATTTACTTATGTCTCCAAATGGCGGCAGCGGCTCTGCTCACGATACGCTTGACCAAGAGGCAGCAAGTTGTTTTATGCAGATGAAGGGAAATGAAACTTTTAAAATTGCAGTCAAAACATTGACAAAAGATGTTGTAGATATTCTAAGTGAAAACTCTATCGAAGCATCGCAAATCAAACACTTTGTACCACATCAAGCAAATCTAAGAATCATCAAAGCAGTTGGCGAAGCGCTCAAGCTTACGGATGAGCAAGTTGTTTTAACGGTTGAAAAGTACGGGAACACTTCTGGCGCTTCTATCCCAATGGCGATAAACGATATTTACGAGAGTGGAAGACTGAAATCAGGAGAGCTTATGCTTCTTGATGCTTTTGGCGGTGGACTTACATGGGGTTCAGCACTCGTTCCTTTTGCGCCACTTCAAAAGTAGTTTTTACCTGCTTCGTAAAGCCTTTTTAACTCTTTCATAAAACTCCTCTTCGTCGGGAAGATGGAGGTTTGCAACTCTTAGTTTTTCTCCCCACATAGGGTTTGGAAAATGGCTATCCTCTTCAAATCTTGCCATAACATGGATGTGAACTCGCGGGAGCATATTTGCAAATGATGCCATATTTATCTTTTTTGGATTATAGTAGCGCTTCATCTCATCCTCAATCACATCAAAAACTTCCCATAAGCGCATGCGCAACTCTTTTGGAACATCGCCAAGTTCTCTATAAGGCTCTTGTGTGAAAATTTTAAGCCATGGGATTTCGCTTTGCTCTGTTTCTATATAGAGTTCATTATCTTCATAAATAATCATATTTTCTCTTTTTTCAGTAAATTATAGCGTTTTTTTGAGGGTTTTAAAGGAGGGTTTGTGTTTAGGGATAACCCGAAAAATTCGGGTTTAGAGGAGGAGGGTTTAGTCTCTGCCTCTGCTACGGTTTCTATCACCGCCGCTTGGACGACTTCTCTCGCCGCCGCTAGCGTTATTGCCACGGTAACCGCCGCCGCCGCTTGGACGTGCACTTCTGTCTCCGCCGC
>CAXNED010000118.1:0-4471 GCA_964201385.1 Sulfurimonadaceae bacterium
GAAGCACTTTCTAAGTGGCTTTAAAGTAGAAAATTAATAGAATAAGAAGATATTAGGTAAGGCAATAAAATGAAAATAGCCATCGCAGGTACAGGGTATGTAGGTCTTAGCAACGGGATACTTCTCTCGCAACACAACGAGGTGGTCGCACTTGACATTATCCCGCAAAAAGTGGAGATGCTCAACCAAAAAATCTCTCCCATTGAGGACAAAGAGATAGAGGAGTACCTAAGAAGAGAAGAGTTAAACTTCCGTGCCACGCTTGACAAAGAGGAGGCGTACAGAGGTGCGGCGTATGTTATTATCGCAACGCCTACAGACTATGACCCGCAGACCAACTACTTCAACACAAAGTCCATTGAGTATGTCATCAGCGATGTTTTGAGCATCAACTCTGAAGCGGTAATGGTGATAAAATCAACCATTCCTGTGGGCTATACAAAAATGCTAAGAGAGAAGTTTGGGACGCAAAATATCATCTTCTCTCCAGAGTTTTTGCGAGAGGGTTTGGCACTTTATGACAATCTCTATCCAAGCCGCATTATCGTTGGGGAGCGCAGTGAGCGGGCAACCATCTTTGCAAACCTTTTGGCGGAGGGGGCGATAAAAAAAGATATAGCGATGCTCTTTACCGATGCAACGGAAGCCGAGGCGATAAAGCTTTTTGCAAACACCTACCTAGCGATGCGTGTCGCTTACTTCAATGAACTTGACAGCTATGCGCAAAGTCATGGGCTTGATACCAAGCAGATTATCGAGGGGGTCGGGCTTGACCCACGCATAGGCATGCACTACAACAACCCATCGTTTGGGTATGGCGGTTACTGTCTGCCAAAAGATACAAAACAGCTTCTGGCAAACTATGCCGATGTTCCATCCAACATGATAGAGGCGATAGTGAAGTCAAACAGCACGAGAAAAGATTTTATCGCCGATAGTATTTTGGCGAAAAGACCAAAAATAGTCGGAGTTTACAGACTTGTCATGAAGAGCGGAAGCGACAACTTCAGAAGTTCGGCGATTCAGGGCATCATGAAGCGCATAAAAGCTAAAGGGGTTGAGGTCGTTATCTATGAACCCGTGCTACAAGAGGAGAACTTTTTCAACTCAAGAGTTATAAAAGATTTGGAAGAGTTTAAGCGCATAAGTGATGTTATCGTTGCAAACAGGCTCTCTGAGAGCATCATGGATGTGAAAGAGAAAGTCTATACGAGAGATATCTTTAACAGCGACAGCTAAAAAAAACGGAGCCCAAACGTGGCAAAAAAAAGTAAAAAAAACGCCAAAATCAACCAGAAAATCAAAAAATATTTTGATGAAGACCCTTTTGATGTGGGGGTTGCAAGAGTTAGCTCACAGACGCTAAGTGAGCTTTTTCATTATCTTGGCATCTATGACGTGGACGGAAGCAGAGATATGCTTATCAAAGTGGCACGGATGATTTGGAGCGAGGTTGAGAGCGACTATCGTGGTGCTATTTTGGATTTTTTCGAGCAAGAGGGGAAGATTTACAAAGCAACTGCACCAAAAGAGCAGAGTTTTGAACGTGATGACAAGATAGATATGCTCATAGAAGGGCTAGACGCAACCCCAGAGGAAGCAAGGCTTTTGCATGAAGCATTTGTGGATGTGAGAAGCAAAAAGATAACTATCGAGAAGATGGAATCCAAACTCCGCCACATACGTTACAACCTCAAAAAAGAGCGTATCCAAAAGAGCGTGGATGGGGTTTTTGACATTGACGACTCTTTGGAGTTTAACGCCTCGCTTCGTTATGCTATCTATGGACAGAATTTTCATAAAATCCTCACACTCAACACGAAAATCTACGAGTACGACTATCTGCAAGAGGGCGAGGAAGATGCGCTTGTCAAGGAGATAGAAGCCGAAAAAGAGCGTGTTGTGGCTCTCAAACAAAAAGAGATAGAGAGCTTTTTGGCAACGCTTGGGGAGGAGCATCCCTATTTGAGCCAAAAAGAGATAGTAAGTGCCTTGCGCTCTGCGCCGCCAAAGTCAAAACTCTCCTACCCGCCTCTCAAAGAGGAGATTTTAAAGCGCATCGTCTCTGAAGAGTTTGGAGAAACTGCCTTGCAACTCCATGATGAGGAGCTTTTAGTCGCCCTTAACCAGAGTTGCAAACTTCCTTACAGCAACAAAGAACAGCCCTATACGCTGGAGTTGCATGTGGAGCTTGGCTCGCTTTTGGGGGAGATTTGGAAGAGCAAAACGCTTGATTTTAGTGAGGTGGTAGCGGCGGCAAAAAAAGAGCATGAGGAGCATTTTTTTGCAGAGCTATCCTCTTTGGTTGCGGAGTGCGGCTCATACGCCATGCTGCTGCATCTAAGCCCTGACGCACTGCACGCAAAAGTGTATGATGCCTTGCTTGAACTCCTGCCGATGTCGCTTGTTGTCTCGCCAAAAGTTGCACGCAAAACACTCAAGCGATTTACCTACTCCATACATGAAGAGATAGCAAAAAAACAGCGTTACGAGCTCCTTGCCCGTACGATTCGGGATTTTAAAAACCTCTTTCCGCTTGCCCGCGATATGCGACGTAAACTCACTCTTCACATAGGACCGACAAATAGCGGCAAAACCTATCAAGCGATGCAAAAGCTCAAAAACGCCGACACAGGCTACTACCTCGCACCGCTTAGACTTTTGGCGTTGGAGGGGTTTGAGGAGTTGCGGGAGAGCGGTATCGACGCATCGCTCATCACGGGCGAGGAGCAGATACTTGATGAGGAGGCGACACACATCAGCTCTACCATCGAGATGTGTAACTTTGATGTGGATGTGGATGTGTGCGTTATCGATGAGGTGCAGATGATAGACGACCGTGACCGTGGCTGGGCGTGGGCAAATGCCATCATCGGCGCACCTGCAAAAGAGATTATCATGACGGGTTCGCCAAACGTCAAAGAGGCGATTGTCGCCCTTGCGGCGTATCTGGGCGAAGAGCTTCAAATCGTGGAGTTTGAGAGAAAAAATCCGCTTGTGCTTCTGGATGCGCCAGTTCATGAAAGAGATGTAGAAGAGGGGACGGCAATCATCGCTTTTAGCCGCAAAGATGTACTCAAACTCAAGCAGACATTTTCAAAGCACTTTAGCGTGAGCGTGGTTTATGGAAACCTCTCGCCAGAGGTGCGGCGTGAAGAGGCGAGACGCTTTCGTGCAGGCGAGACGCAGATACTCGTTGCCACCGATGCCATCGCTATGGGTCTAAATATGCCCATCAAAACTATCCTTTTCTCAAAAGCCGAAAAGTTTGACGGTGTAAGTGACAGAAACCTTTTGCCAAGCGAAGTACACCAAATCTCGGGACGTGCGGGCAGATACGGACTGCATGAGAAGGGGTATGTGAGTGCGTTAAGCGCAGATGTTTTACATATCGTGAAGAAAAATTTTCATAAAGAGGCGTACAAAATCGCCATCCCTTTTAAAGTGATGGCAAATCTCGACCATATCAAACTTGTAGGAAGCATCCTTGAAGAGAAATCGCTTCATGAGATACTCAAGTTTTTTGTCAAAAATATGGAGTTTGACGGTCCGTTTGTGGCGACAAACCTTGACGATATGCTTGAGGCTTCGGTTCTTGTGGATAGTTACGACCTAGACTTGACCACAAAATACCACCTCGCATGCGCACCGCTCACGCTCAAATCGCCCTATATCATAAGCGCATACGAGAGCTACCTTGGCGCACTGGAAAAAAAGATACCAGTGCCTTACACCATGCCCATCCTCACAAGCGCATATGCCCAAACCACAGACGACCTTTTGCGTGCTGAAGATATGGTAAAAGAGATTTCGCTCTATCTTTGGCTCAGCTACCGATTTGGCGACTACTTTATCGACATAAACAGAGCAAGAGCGGCAAGGGGAGTTCTGAACAAGTTTATAGAAAACTCCCTCCAACAAAACCAACTCGCTACCAAATGCAGAATGTGTGCCGCACCGCTACCCCCAAACTCCGCTTATGGCATCTGTCAGGCGTGTTTTAAGAAAAACTACACAGGACGGGGCGTAAGTAGTAGAGGGTATAGAAGTAAATAAAACAAAAGGATTTTCTATGGATAAAATCAAAAAAAACACACTTGTGTCAATGCTTATAAAGTTAGAAGATGAAGAGGGAAACATCATCGATGAGAGTGATGAGTTTATGTATCTTCACGGCGGTTACGCTCAAATCTTTCAAAAGCTAGAAGATGAGCTTGAGGGAAAAAAAGTAGGCGATACCTTTCATGTTACGCTCACTCCCGCAGAAGCGTATGGAGAGTACGATGAGATTTTAGTTTTAAAAGAACTGCTCAAAGATTTGCCAGAGGATATCGCCGTAGGTACGGAACTAGACGGCGAAGAGGAGGGTGTCGTTTATGTGGTTGAGAGCATAGACGAAAAGCACGCAGTTCTTAACGCAAACCACGAACTAGCAGGAATCGCACTCGTAGCAAGCGGCAAGATTTTGGAG
>CAXNED010000119.1:0-4464 GCA_964201385.1 Sulfurimonadaceae bacterium
AAATGGACATGCAACTCCTCGCTTGGGGCATGGTAGATGAACTCCAAAAGCGAAAATGCCGCCACATCACGAAAAAAATCGACCCTGCTGCTTAAAAAGTTGTTGAGATTTACAACCGTTTTTTTGTACTCTATGTGGTCTTTTTTGACAAGATAACTCAAATCATCATAAATACTAAAGATATTTTTCGTCGCCGCCTCGATTTTGGAGAGCTGTCTATCTTTGGGATGTTTCATAAGATAGAGTTCCATACTCGTAAGTATCACGCTTAGTGGCGTGTTTGTCTCATGGACGGTATAGCGCAAAAACTCTTTTTGCGATTTTAGAAGTTCTTGCGAAAAAATCTTCTCCTTTTCAAGGTTTTTGTTGATTTCCAAAAGAGCCGCAGTCTTTTTTTTCACTCTCTCCTCAAGCCCCAAATTAAGCTCTTTGAGGCTCTTTTTTTGCTCGTTTATCTTGGCAACCATCTCGTTTGCATAACCAGCCATCTCTCTAAAATCTTGAAAAAATATATTTTTGGCACTAATGGGTTCTTCCATATCCAAAGCTCTTTTAAGCGCATCCAAAAATGTTTGGGTATCTCTTTGCAGAAGTTTGCTAAAGAGCGTATTTAGCCCTAAAAATATAGCAAAGATAATGAAAGAGAGAGTGATGATAGCTAAAACAGTTTTTATAAGAAGTGATTTGAGCTTTTTTTGATTTTGTTCTAAAATATCGCTATTGGAAAGCTCAGGATTTTTTGCGATAGAACTCTGTTCAAGCGCCCTCTCATAATCCTTGTACATCTCCTCTACCAAAACGCCTACAAAGACCATTGTAAAGAAAAAAACGACCAATATCGTAAAGATATCAGCCCGCTTGATAGTAATATTTTTAAAGAGTGACTTTATTTTCATATATGCGATTATATATTATAATACCGCTAAATCTTTTTAAAGGCAAAAAATGTTTGGTAAAAAACTAAGACGATACGAACTCACAGATGCAGAGGTTAGCAAACTTCAATGGGCAAAAATAGCAACAAGCAAAGGCGACATCTGGCTAAAACTTCTTCCTGAAGAAGCTCCAAACACTGTAGCGAACTTTGCACACCTAGCAGAGTCTGGTTTTTACAACGGTCTGAGTTTTCACCGTGTAATCCCTGGATTTATGGCGCAAGGCGGCTGTCCACACGGCACAGGAACAGGCGGACCAGACTGGGCTATCCCATGTGAGACAAAAACAAATGTCACAAAACACAGAAGAGGCGTTATCTCTATGGCGCACGCTGGACCAAATACAGGTGGAAGCCAGTTTTTCATCACATTTGTTGCAACACCGCACCTTGATGGCGTTCACACTGTTTTTGGAGCGATTGAGAAAGATGATGCTGAGAGCTTTGCAACCCTTGATAGCATCAAAGGTCAAGATGATATCAACTCTGTTGCAATTTTTGAGACGCGTTCATAAAACCCAATACTAAATGCTAGTACACATCTGTTGCAGTGTTGATTCACACTTTTTTTTGCAAAAACTGCAACGAGATTACCCACAGGAGAAGCTTGTCGGCTTCTTCTACGACCCAAATATCCACCCCTACTCCGAATACCAACTACGCCTCCTTGATGTAAAACGCTCATGCAAAAGACTTGGTATTGAGCTTCTTGAGGGTGCTTACGACTTTGAAGCATGGATGCAGGCGGTGCGAGGGTTGGAAAATGAGCCAGAAAAGGGCAAAAGATGTGAAGTCTGCTTTGACAAACGCTTTGAAGTCACGGCACAAAAGGCACTTGAACTCGGCGAAAAAAGCTTTACCACCTCTCTGCTTGTCAGCCCCCTCAAATCTCAAGAACAGCTCAAAAAGAGCGGCGAACTCTTTTTTCAAAAACACGGCGTAGAGTTTATCTCTTTTGACTACCGTGCTGATGGCGGCACGCAGGAACAGAGCCGTGTAAGCAAAGAGGAACAGCTCTACCGCCAAGACTATTGCGGCTGTATCTTTGGGCTTACCATGCAAAGAGAAGTCCAAGAGCGGCTGATGGATGAGATGTTCTCCCCCATCTCTAACCAGACACTCCCCGCATCCATAGAAGAGCGCCTTGCGATGTACGAGCAGAGATGGTCTCTTGAAGAGCAAAACATACCCTACAAAATCATCAAAGAGAAGTTTTTAAACTACCGCCAATTCAGCTTCAAACTCACCACAAACAAAGAGCAAATCATCCCTGCCTATGCTCTTTTTTACTCAACACTTCCAAGAAAAAAAGCAGAGGGAAAAGTAGAATTTTTGCATAACAACATAAGCTATTTTAACCGCGAAGAGATTAAATTTGTAACGCTAGAATTTTTTAATGCAACTTGCAACTCCAACTACCAAAACGTCAAAGAACTTCTTTTTAAGCCTCTAAACATCGAAAAAGAGCTAGAATTTAGAAACAAACTGATAACTTCACCTTATGATTTAAGCCCCGTTATTATCGTAGATACCATCCCAGAGACAAAGCTTTTTGTGGAGCTTGATGCAAAAATCTATGAAGACACTAGAGAAAAACTAATCGATATATAATCTTTTTTCAGCTAAAATAGCCAAAAAATTTATAAAGGCTTTTTTCTATGATTATGGACGTTACTGAAATTCAAAAAATTATCCCCCACCGTTACCCTTTTTTACTTTTAGACAGAGTTACTGAGATAAAAGAGAATGAATCACTTATCGGATTTAAAAATGTCACTATCGGAGACAACGTGTTTCAAGGACATTTTCCAGGTCACCCGATTTACCCAGGCGTTATGATACTCGAAGGGATGGCACAAGCAGGCGGCATTTTGGCATTTAAGAGCATGGGCGATATGACAGAGGAAGAAGCGGCTAAAAAAGTTGTCTATTTTATGAGCATCGACAGAGCAAAATTCCGCGCGCCCGTCAAACCAGGTGATAGACTAGAGTACCGCATCAGCGTACTTAAGAACAAAGGTCAAATCTGGGTACTTGATGGCAAGGCTTACGTTGATGATGTTTTGGTCTCGGAAGCTGAACTCAAAGCTATGATAGTAGACAAATAATGAGCAAAATTTCCCCACTAGCTATCATAGAAGATGGCGCAATTTTAGGCGATGATATCGAGATAGGAGCTTACTGCTTTATCTCCAAAGATGCAACCATCGGCGATGGCACAAAGATAGAACAAAGCAGCTGCATCTACGGCAAAACAACTATCGGCAAAAACAACCATATCTTTTCGCACGCAGTCATCGGTTCGCCTCCCCAAGATTTGAAATTTGCGGGCGAAGATGTAGAACTTATCATCGGCGATAACAACAAAATCAGAGAGTTCACCCTCTTTAACCCTGGAACAAAAGGGGGCGGCGGCAAAACCATCATCGGTTCGCACAACCTTTTTATGGGCTATGTCCATATCGGGCATGATGTTATCATCGGCAATCACTGCATTTTAGCAAATGCCGCAACACTCGCTGGACATGTAGAGATGGGGGATTATGCTGTCATCGGCGGTATGACACCTATCCATCAGTTTGTCCATATCGGCGAATATGCGATGGTAGCGGGTGCTTCTGCTCTTGCGCAAGATGTCCCGCCGTTTTGTATGGCAGAGGGCAACCGTGCAACACTTAGAGGGCTCAATCTCACAGGTCTTAGAAGAAACATAGAACGTGAAGAGATAGACGAGATTAAAGCGGCATATAAAGAGCTTTTTGAAGCAGGAAAACCTCTCAAAGATGTAGCAAATGAACTTCTTGACACAACAACAAACTACCATGTGCTCTCGCTTTGCAACTTTGTTCTTAAAACAAAACGCGGTATTCCATACGAAAGGAAACATTTATGATTTTTAGAACATGCAGCTTTTGTAATGCGCATGAGAGCGACACAAACCCTCTCATAGCAGGCAATGGCGTCTATATCTGTAAAAACTGTGTCATCTCTGCTTATAAGATAATGTTTGGTGATGACAAACTCCAAGCATCCTCAAAAGAGAGTGATTTTGATGGAGCAAATGCTGAGCTTATGACACCAAAAGAGCTCAATATTTTTTTAGCAGACTATATCATCGGACAAGAACGTGCAAGAAAACTCCTTAGCGTTGCAGTTTACAACCACTATAAAAGAATCTTCAAGACACATGATGTCAAAGATGATGACACAGAGATAGCAAAATCAAACGTCTTGCTTATTGGACCCACAGGAAGCGGAAAAACGCTTATGGCACAAACCATTGCCAGAGTGCTCAATGTTCCTATCGCTATTGCCGATGCGACAAGCCTCACAGAAGCAGGATATGTTGGAGAAGATGTAGAAAACATCTTAACCAAACTTCTTCAAGCAGCCGATGGCGATGTGCAAAAAGCGCAAAGAGGGATAGTCTTTATCGATGAGATAGACAAGATTTCACGCATGAGCGAAAACCGATCTATCACGCGTGATGTTTCAGGAGAGGGTGTACAACAAGCACTTTTAAAGATTAT
>CAXNED010000120.1:0-4450 GCA_964201385.1 Sulfurimonadaceae bacterium
ACAGTGATATGACCAGATTTTTCTTGCTTGGTTTCATGAGAGAGTTCGCTTGCCTCACGGTACTGTGAGAGCAAATCATCAAGCTTCTCCTCTTGTGCAAAAAGAAGAGTTCCGAAAAAAAGTAAAATAAAAGATAACTTCAAGAAAAACCTTAATTGTTAATAATATGCAAAAGTATATATCTATGATTCTTATTTTAAACTTGCATCAGCCAAAGAGAGGCAAAAAAGAGGCTCTTTGTTGTTTTGTTTTAAAACGCCAATCGCCTGCGTAAAGGTAAGTCCAGTTGTCACGATGTCATCGACCAAAATCAGCTCTTTTGCTTCTACGCTCTCTAGTTTAAAATCTCTAGGGTTGAGCATGCGAAACTCTCTGCTTTTTCCAGAGTATGAGACTTGGTTTCTTGCCCTAAGTTTGCCAAATAGCGGCTCAATGCAGCGACTTTTAAGTGCTTTGTTTAAGATGGCGGTGTGCGAGTAGCCGCCTTTTGGTACATCATCAATGGCGATGGAGGTCACTTTTGTCTCATACGCAAACTCTTTGGCAAAAAGAGCAAGAGAGTTTTGCGCCAAGATGGTATAGATGTAGTAGCCAATATCGGTATGTTTAGTGTGAAGCAATGTTTTGATATCGTCGTATTTGTAAAAGGAGATAACTTCTATGTTGTGGAGGATTTTTCGTCTATAAAGAGATGGCGTTAAAAATGTACTTTGACACTTTTTGCAGATGTGCGATAGCGAGAAGCGTTCACACATCAAGCAACGCATGTTAGTCCATCTTTAAAACAGACATAAACGCCTCTTGCGGCAACTGTACTTTTCCTATCGCCTTCATGCGTTTTTTACCCTCTTTTTGCTTCTCTAAAAGCTTTCGTTTTCTGGTAATGTCTCCGCCGTAACATTTTGCGGTAACATTTTTGCCCATACTCTTTACAGTCTCTCTTGCGATAACCTGAGAACCTAAAGAGGCCTGAACGGCTACTTCAAAAAGTTGACGAGGGATAATCTCTTTCATGTTTTTTACCAAAACACGACCACGTGAGAGTGCCTGATTGCGGGGGACAACGATGCTTAGTGCGTCCACTGCTTCTCCTGCTACTTTGATGTCAAGTTTCACAAGATCACCCACTCTAAACTCAATCGGCTCATAATCAAAACTTGCGTACCCTTTGGAAATCGACTTTAGTTTGTCGTAAAAGTCCATGACTATTTCGTTCATGGGTACTTCATACTCAAGCATAACTCTGTCTTGGTTAAGATAAGTCATTTTTGTTTGCGTGCCACGCTTGTTTATGAGAAGAGTTATGATGTTTCCGAGATATTCACTCGGAGTAATAACTGTAGCCTTTATGTACGGCTCTTCGATTCTGTCTATGCGGTTTACTTCTGGGAGTTCTGATGGGTTGTGAACGTTGATTTTTTCGCCGTTGTTAAGATAAACCTGATAGATAACAGATGGTGCAGAAGCAATCAAATCAAGGTTAAACTCACGCTCCAGTCTCTCTTTTATAACTTCCATATGAAGCATGCCAAGAAAACCAACACGAAAACCAAAACCAAGAGCCAGAGATGTTTCAGGCGAATAAGAGAGAGAACTGTCGTTTAGTCTTAGCTTATCAAGCGCATCACGTAAATTTTCAAAGTCGTCTGTATCTATCGGGTAGATTCCCGCAAAAACGAAAGGCTTTGCAGGTTCGTATTCTACAACAGGCTCTTTCGTAGGGTTTTTGGCATCAGTAATCGTGTCACCGACATTGACGACATGTACCTCTTTTAATCCCAAAACAACTATGCCAATCTCTCCAGTTTTTATAACAGGAGTTTTTTTGCGTTTAAGAGGATGCGGATACATCAAGTCAAGAACCTGATGCTCCTCACCGTTGCTCATGATTTTTACAAGTTGGTTTACTTTTATCTCGCCATCAAACACACGAACAAGTCCTAATGCACCTAAGTATGGGTCAAACCAAGAGTCATAAATAATGGCTTTTGTAGGAGCGTTTGGGTCTCCAACGGGAGCAGGAACTCTCTCCACAATAGCGTCAATGAGCTCACGGATACCGACACCTGTTTTTGCAGATACCAAAACAGCGTCTGTAGCGTCTATGCCGATACTCGTCTCAATCTCCTCTGCAACTTTTACAGGGTCTGCAGCAGGCAAATCTATCTTGTTGATGACGGGGATAAGCTCTAAGTTGTTCTCCATTGCCAGATAAACGTTGGCGATAGTTTGCGCCTCAACGCCTTGCGCCGCATCGACGATAAGAAGTGCGCCATCACTTGAAGCCAAAGATTTGCTCACTTCATAAGAGAAGTCAACATGCCCTGGGGTGTCGATGAGGTTTAGGATGTAGTGTTCGCCGTCTTTGACATAGTCAAGGCGCACGCTTTGCGCTTTGATAGTGATGCCACGCTCTTTTTCGATGTCCATCGTGTCCATCATCTGTTTGCCAAGCTCACGGTCACTCACCGCACCGCACTCTTGAATAATGCGGTCTGCCAAAGTACTTTTTCCGTGGTCGATATGTGCGATGATAGAAAAGTTTCTAATATTTTTCAATTAATTCCCTTGATTATGCAAAAAGTGAATTAACACTTTCGTTGTGGTAAACTCTGCGGATAACCTCTGCAAAAAGAGGTGCGACCGTTAAAACGATAATCTTGTCATGAGGTTTACAAACAAGCGTGTTGGTAACGATAAGCTCGTCAAGCTCGCCGTTTTCAAGGTTTTCGTACGCTTTGCCGCTTAGTACACCGTGTGTCGCACATGCCATAACAGAGTTTGCGCCCTTGTTTTTAAGAGCAGTCGCCGCTTTTACCATCGTTCCTGCGGTGTCAACCATGTCATCAATCATGATAACGTCTTTGCCCTCAACGTTTCCGATGATGTTCATGACTTCACTCTCGTTTGCTTTTTCACGACGTTTATCGACGATAACCATGTCAAGTCCCATACGTGAAGCAAAATATCTAGCACGTGCAACACCGCCGATATCTGGAGAAGCGATGATAGGATTTTTGAGATTTTTGCTTCTGATGTAGTTTTCAAAAGTCACAGAACCATAAAGGTTGTCCACTGGAATGTTGAAAAATCCTTGAATCTGTCCTGCATGCAAGTCGATAGTGACAACTCTGTCAATCCCCGCCGCTTCATACATATCTGCTACAAGTCTAGCCGTAATGGGAACACGAGGAGCGGCTTTGCGGTCTTGTCTCGCATAACCATAGTAAGGCACAACCGCCGTGATGCTAGAAGCTGAAGAGCGGCGAAGCGCATCTGTCATGATGAGAAGTTCCATAAGGTTGTCGTTAGATGGTGCGCCAGTTGACTGGATGATGAACACATCACGACCTCTTACGCTCTCGGAGATTTGAATCGAAATCTCGCCATCACTAAATCTCTTTACATCAGCTCTTGCCATCGGAACATCGAGTATCTGACAAACCTCTTGAGCAAATGCAACGCTAGCAGAACCAGCAAAAATCTTATAACCGCGCATGGGACACCTTTGAGAAAAATTATTTGGAATTGTACTAAAAGTGTGCTGAGGAGTTGTTAAAATGGGAGATGACAATAGAGATAATGTTGAAAAATTGGATAATTGTAATGGTGGAGCTGTGGAGGATCGAACTCCAGTCCGAAACCACGCTACTCCTAACGTCTACATGTTTAGTAAAGTTGTTTGAGTTTAATCTTGCTTCGCACAGCTTGCAAAGCTACGCAAGACGAGCCTCTTGAGTTCATTTTGCATCCGAGACAAACGCAAAGTATATCTGCATAAGGGGTTATACTTCGAGTCCTATTTATCCAGAGTCCATAGGTGAAGCAGCCCGCCTTCCAGTCTTAGTGGAAGGGGTTAAAACTTATGCTACTGCGTAAGCTGGGCGGTAATTTGTATTGTTTGCGTTTAAGCAAGTTGAGCCGCGTAACGGAAGTGCTCAGTCCGACATGCAATTAGAAGCTACTTGATCCCGTCGAAACCAGGTCAGCCCCATGGATGGAATTATACCGACGTTTTGAACAATCAAACATAAATAATTTAGCATTTTTAACACATTTCAAAGTGTGAATAGTATAAAATCTTTACCTTGAAAAGGATGTGCGGTATGAAAAATGTAGAACAAGAGGCTCAAAACACAACGTCTCCAAAATCGAAAAAGATACTAGTCACTGGAACGGCTGGTTTCATCGGCTATCATTTGGCGAAAAAACTTCTTGAGCGGGGCGATGAGGTAGTTGGGCTTGACAACATCAATGACTACTATGATGTGAACCTCAAGTACGCAAGACTGGCGGAACTTGGGATAAACAAAGATTTGCTCCTAGAGACTTTGCCTGTTGTGAGCACTAAGTACCCGAAACATAAATTTATAAAAGCTAGTCTTGAAGATACGCAGAGCATCTACAACATCTTTGAAAATGAGAAGTTTGATGCGGTGTGCAACCTAGC
>CAXNED010000121.1:0-4402 GCA_964201385.1 Sulfurimonadaceae bacterium
AGTTACCGATAATCCCAAAAACAAGACCAGCTGTTGAGAGCAAAATACCAATATTTATCATCTGGTATCTGTTTTTAAGCTCATGTTCTGATTCATCAAAAGCCCAACCGCTTGTAAAAAAATCACTTATTTTTAGTAGCATCCAACCCTCCTTTTATGGCAAATAGACTTTATCTAAAAGCTCATTATATTCACTTTGCGCATCACTATCCAAAGTTATGCCACCGCCGCTTTTGTAGATATAGCCCTCTTTTACTTTTTGCACAAATCGTATCATGACCGCACTCTCGAGCGTTTTGCCGTCATACACGCCAAACACACCGCTAAAAAACCCTCTCTCATACCCCTCAACAGTATCGATAATCTCCAAAGTACTCCTCTTTGGCGCACCGCTGATGCTTCCCGCTGGCAAAAGCGAACGCAAAATATCCCCAATTCTCTCATGCCAATCATCTCCGATATCTCCGCTTATATGAGAGCTTACATGCAAGAGTTTTTTCGCCCCAGCCTCTATCTCATGAACATATCTAAACTTCTCAACTCTTACCTCTTTCGCCACGATTGAGAGGTCGTTTCTAAGCAAATCAACAACCATCACATGCTCTGCCATCTCTTTTTGGTTGGCTAAAATGCTCTCTTTTGCATTTGGCATAGATGCGTCGATTGTCCCTTTCATGGGAAAAGTGGAGATTTTAGAACCCTCTATCTGGATAAATTTTTCTGGAGAAAAGCAGACGAACTCATCTTTATATCTAAGTTTATAGTGGGCATTGGCACACCCAAATATCTCTTTTAGAGAGAGCGGAGTTTTTATGAGTGTGGGTTGTGTTAGATTTAAAAGATAAGTTTCGCCTGCTTTTATCTTCTCTATGACAAAATCAAACTTTTTTTTATATTCACTAAACTCTGCACCCTTTTTCTCTAAAAAGTCCGCATGCTCTTTTACTTCATAATCTTCATCTATGCAAAATTCGATATCGTTTACTTCAAGCTCGCACAAAGCAGAAGCTATGATGTTTTGAGCCTTAAAATCGACTATAAACAAAAAAGGCTCTCTTTTTGCACCAAAAGAGTTTAAATCATCAAATGTCATTAATGAGTTTTTTAAGAACAGCCATTCTAATCGCCACACCATTTGAGACTTGTTCCAAAACTTTGCATCTTTTATCTGCCAAAAGCGCATCGCAAATATCTATATTTCTATGAACAGGTCCTGGGTGAAGCAGGATGATATCTCTATCTCCCACAACTTCCGAGGTTATGCAAAAGTCACTCGCATAATCTTTAAGCGATGCGTAAGTCTGTGAAGAGTGTCGCTCCGTTTGCGTTCTAAGGCTCATGATTGCATCCACTTCATCAATTATCTCATTTATATAGTGCGTCGTTCTTAGGTTGGTTTTTGGTAAAAACTGCGGCGGTGCAACTAAAATAACCTCCATGCCAAATCTGCCCAAAAGTTCAATATTTGAGTTTGCAACTCTTGAGTTCTTTATATCTCCGACAATCGCTATTTTTTTTCCTTTAACATCTCCAAAATGTTTTTTAAGAGTAAAAAGGTCTAAAAGTGCCTGTGTCGGGTGCGCATGTGCGCCGTCTCCCGCATTTATGATAGAAGCTTTCGTATGGTTTGAGAGTATTTTTGGCACGCCAGAGTTTTGATGTCGCACGATGATGGCATGAGGACCCATGGCATCCAAGTTCATCGCCGTATCGACAAGCGTCTCACCCTTTTTTGTAGAACTGTTTGCAACATCGAGATGAACTATCTCCGCCCCAAGCCTCTTAGCCGCTATCTCAAAAGAGCTTCTCGTTCTTGTCGAGTTTTCAAAAAAGAGCGTAATTATGATTTTATCCCTTAAAATCCTATCAAATCTGCCATCACTAAAAAGCTTTGCATCCTCTAAAATCGACTCTATCTCTTTGGTCGTAAAATCATCTGTGCGAATTAAATGTTTCATTTTTTCCTTACGCTCGTCATTCCGCACTTGACACGGAATCTAATTTATTTTATAGATTATACAAGACATCACATATTTTTTCAATATCACGACCAACTTCAAGCACCTCAAAACCCGTTTGCACAAAGTAAGGCTTAGAGAGAGTTGCAAAACTACCATCATTTTCTTTGCAGTTAAACGCAACGGCGTGTGCTATCTTCTTATCTTCAAGAGCCTTTTTGCTAAGCAGCGTATCGTTTATACAGCCAAGCGAGCAGTGCGTAACCAAAAGTGCAACTGCATCAAGCTTTTGTATCAAATCAATCATCATGGTCTCTGCATCTATAGGCACATAAAGCCCGCCCGCCCCCTCAATGATGACAACATCGCAAAAAGCCTCCAACTCCTCTATCTTCTTTTTAATCTTTTTTAACTCCAGAGGCGCACCATGAGATGCCACAAACGGAGCCGCCGCCATCTCGTACATTATGGGGACGATATCTTCAACCTCTAAGTGCCACAACTTTGGATTTAGCTCTTTTATAGTCCCTAAAAGCTCCTCTCCATCCTCTGCATACCCATCCAAAACCCCTGTCTCAATGGGCTTTATAACCCCAACACTAAAGCCACGAGAAGCAAACTCTTTTAACAATAATTTAGTTGTATAGGTTTTGCCGATATTTGTATTTGTAGCGGTTACAAAAATTCGTTTTGTCATAATTATCTCTATTGCGTTATAATTTATCAATGATTGAAAGATACTTATTATAGGAAATTTATGGCAACAAATACAGAACTAGAGGCTATCTGCGAGATATCGCTGAAATCCCCAAAAAAATACAAAGTGCTTCTTTTAAATGACGACTATACCTCTATGGAATTTGTTATTGATGTGTTAGTGCGCATCTTTCATAAAAATTTTCAAGAGGCAGAGGCGATTATGCTTCAAGTGCACGAGAGAGGCAAAGGAGTGTGTGGCATCTACACACACGAAATTGCTGAAACCAAAGTAGCACAAGTCCACCAAAGAGCAAGAGATAACGGCTTCCCGCTTAGAGCACAAATGGAGGAGGAGTGATGATTAGCTATGCACTCAATGAAGTTTTTCAAAAATCCATCCTCTACGCAAAAGAGTTAAGGCATGAGTACATAACCATCGAACATGTTTTTTATCAGATTCTGAACTCCACAGAAGGGGCAAAAATCATCTCCGCGTGTGGCGGCGATATTACAAAAATGAAAGAACTTGTCAAAAGCCATATATATGCAAATTCCGCTCTTTTGCCACAAGATGTCCATGAAGAGCCTTTTGAGAGCGTAGCACTCTCAAGAATGATTGATGGAATGATAAAACACACCCAAGTCTCTGGGCAAACAAGCGCTGACATCGGGGACTTGCTTGTAGCTATGTATGATGAAGCCAACACCTTCGCCTCCATACTTTTAAACGAGTACCATATCTCAAAACTTGATATTTTAGAGACTATCTCCCATCAAGAAGAGAGCCAAACAACGCAAGAAAAAGAGTCTTATCTGCAAAAATACGCTATCAATCTTCTTCAAAAAGCAAAAGAGGGAAAAATCGACCCAGTCATCGGGCGTGAAAATGAGATAGAACGCGTAACACAAATTTTATGCCGCAGAAAGAAAAATAATCCTATCTTAGTGGGAGAAGCAGGGGTTGGAAAGACCGCAATCGCAGAAGGATTGGCACTCAACATCGTTGCAGGGAAAATCCCTCCTATTCTTCAAAAAAGTGAGCTTTTTGCTCTGGATTTAGGTGCGATGCTTGCAGGAACAAAATATAGAGGAGATTTTGAAAAACGACTTAAAGGTGTTATGGATGAGCTCAAATCAATGCCTCACGCCATATTTTTCATAGATGAGATTCATACTCTTATCGGTGCGGGTTCTACAAGCGGAAGCATGGACGCGGCAAATCAGCTCAAACCTGCCCTCGCTTCTGGCGAGCTCAAGTGCATGGGAGCCACAACCTTTGCAGAGTATAGAAACAGTTTTGAAAAAGACAAAGCACTCAGCAGAAGATTTTCCAAAGTAGATATCAATGAGCCCTCTCCCCAGACAACCTACAAGATTCTTAAAGGACTCAAGGGCAAATACGAGGAGCACCACGGGGTAAGTTTTAGCGACAAAGCACTCAAAAGTGCCATTGAGCTCTCTAACAGATACATCACTGACAAATTTTTACCAGACAAAGCTATCGATCTTCTTGATGAGACCGCTGCCTCTTTTCATCTCAAAACCAAGAGAAAAAGAGTAGTTGGGGTGCACGACATCGAAGAGACCATCGCAAAAATAGTAGGCATTACAACTCCAAGTGCAGCAAAAAATGAAACAGATTTGCTCTTTACGCTCCAAGAGAGGTTAGAAAAAAAAGTTATCGGGCAGGAGAGCGCAGTTGCAGAGGTTGTCAAAGCGATTAAAATCTCAAAAGCAGGTCTCAC
>CAXNED010000122.1:0-4371 GCA_964201385.1 Sulfurimonadaceae bacterium
AGCAGAAGCCAGAGACTAAAACGGCCACACAGACTGAATAATTTTTGTTCCCCAACCCTGTTCTGTCGCACGCTCCACATCTCCTTGTGTTTTATAAAGAATCTTCGCCTCACTCATTTGTGAAGAGTTGATTGTATTGCTCTGGTCGATATCATAAGGACGGATGACGCCGCCTATCTGAATAATCTGCTTTTGGTCATCTATCAAAATCTCTCTGCTTCCAGAGATAAAATAGTTCCCATTTTCTAAAACTTTTACAATTCTCGCTGAAACGGTCGTTTTAAAAGAAGCATCTTTAGTTGCACTTCCCTTTCCTTGGTAAGCGCTCTCAGAGCCTGCGTTAAACCCAACATTAGCTATGCCATTGAGCTTGTTCACTGCTGAATTTACCGCTGAGTTTGAACCAGTTGAAGTAAAAGCACCACCGCCGAGTCCAAGCGAATCGCTCTCACTCAACTGTTTTGAACCGCTGTTTGAGCTCTTTGTCGTCTCAGAGATAACCACGGTCACGATATCATTCACATGCATCGCTTTATGGTCAGAAAAGAGAGGATTCTCCCCCTGACCAAAGATGCTTCCCGTAGAAGTAAAATCTTTTTTATCCTCACGGGAAGGCATCTGCTCAACATAAGCAGGCGGCTCAAAATCAATCTCAGGCTCTGTTAACTTTGCAGTACACCCAGAAAAAAACAGTATAGCATAAATAGGTAGTAAAAATAGTAAAAACTTCTCTCTCATCGTATCTCTCTTTCTTATTCTGCTATAATCATAGCAATAATAGTTCCAAACAAAAAGGCAAAAATATGAGTTTAAGAGACCAAATTAACGAAAATGTAAAAGAGGCTATGAAAGCTAAAGATACGAAAAAAAGGGATGCATTAAGACTTCTTATGAGTGCTTTTAAACAGATAGAAGTGGATGAGCGCAAAGAGCTAAGCGATGAAGATGTCATCAAAATCATCCAACAGCAAATCAAAAGAAGAGATGATGCCGCCGAGCAGTACAAAAATGCGGGAAGAGAGGAGTTGATGCAAGTTGAACTCGATGAGATAACTTACTACCAAGAGTATCTCCCAGCCCAACTAAGCGACGATGCACTAGCTTTGGCGCTCAAAGAGATAATAACAAAAATCGGTGCCACAACCATCAAAGATATAGGCAAAGTAATGGGAGCAGCGAGCAAAGAGCTCTCAGGCAAAGCCGATGGCAAAAGAATCAACGAGTGTGCGAAAGCTCTACTCTCTTAACTTTACCCAAACTTCAGTTTTCTAAGTGCCGCCTCTTCATCCTCTTGTCTCATAAGAGATTCGCCCACTAAAAAGGCATCTACGCCAGCTTTAGATAAGTCCTCAAGCTGTCCATGTTCGTATATGCCGCTCTCTGCAACGATAACTTTTCCGTTTGGTATCATGGGGATAAGTTCATAAGAGAGGTTCATGTGCATCTCAAAAGTTTGGAGATTTCTGTGGTTGATGCCGATAATGTCGCTTCCAGCATAGATAGCTTTTACCAAATCGCTCTTGTCATGCACCTCAACCAGAGCTTCCATGCCAAGGTGTCTTGTGTAGCCTAAAAGCTCTTTTAGCTCACTCTTACTTAGTGCCGCTGCGATGAGGAGGATAAAATCTGCACCGTGAACCATCGCCTCTAAAATCTGATATTTTGAGATAATAAAATCTTTTCTAAGAAGCGGAATGCCTACATATCTTCTAATCTGCCCAAGATAGTCCAGATTTCCCTGAAAAAAGTGAGGTTCTGTAAGTATGGAGATAGCACTTGCACCGCCGCGCTCGTAGCTTTGCGCTATTGCTATGGGGTCAAAATCTTCACGGATTACGCCTCTTGATGGGGATGCTTTTTTTACCTCAGCGATAATTCTGTATGGGTCCTCAGGTGTCGCTGTGAGGTATGGAAAAACATCACGTGGTGCTCTTGCGTTAAAAGCAAGTGAACGTCCCAGCCAGTCAAGTGAAAACTCCTTCTCTCTTTTTGCAACGTCTTCTCTTGTTTTTTTGATTATCTCATCTAAAATCATTTTTGTTCTTTTTTCCTTTTTTGAATTTTCTCACACTCTTCTATCATTTGAAGATGCTTCACAACTTCTTCATTGTCTCCGCCTTGCATCGTGCGAATTTTTTTCATAATTTTCGCCGCTTCGCTGCATTTTTGAAGTTTGTAGTATCCCCATGCAAGAGAATCGAGATAGTAAGCAGAATCAGGCTCTATCTTAAGCGCTTCTTCTACATAAGCGATTCCCTTTTTCACATTCATATCATGGTCTATGAGCAGATATCCCAAATAGTTGAGATACATCGCATCTTTTTTTATCTCTATAACCTCTTTGAGCTTTGCAACAACGCTCTTTTGCATCGTTTTGTCATTTTTATCGGCACTGCTCTCGTACTCAAAAATGGCGCTTTGACCCAGAAAAAGAGCATCTCCGCTCTCTTCGTAAAGCTCTTTTGCCATAGCGGCTGCTTTTGTGTAGGACTTTTCTTGGATGTAGAGTTGGAGTAAAAGCTCATTATCACTTTTGCTCTCTTCTAAAAACTCTCTCATTTTTGGATAATCTCTTTTATATCCATAAATCTGAACTATTTTTTTTGCTATCTCGCTATTGCCCTCTACTTTGTACATCCTTAAGTAAGTGGATTCGAGTGCGTCTACATCGTTTTCGTTACTATAAAATCCTGCAAGCATGTTGCAGATGTCAACAGAACAACCATAGATTCTTGAGTAGGTCTCAAGCTGTGCGATTGCATCTTTTTTTCTCTCAAGGTTCATATACAAAATAATCGCTATCTTGCCCATAATCTTCTCGTTATGTTCGATTGCGTAGGCACTCTCAAGTGAGGTGAGCGCCTCTTCATACTCTTTGAGCTTGACATAAATATCGCTCACCAAAAGATAATCATCAACATTTTTAGAATTTGTAGCAAGTTTTAGAGCCGCTTCTTTTGCATCTTCTAGTCGGTTTTGTCTGATAAGCGCTACAACCTTAAATCTCTTGAGCTCTACATCTTTTATCTTTAGCGCGGCTGCATCGGCTTTTTGGACTATTTTCTCATACTGCTGTGATGCCATATCATTTTTGAGCGCGCGGTAGAAGTACTCTTTTTTATCTGTCTCTTTGTAAAGAGATTCAAACATCTTCGATGCACTCTCATAATCACCCAGCTCTTCGGCATAAAGAGCAGTAAATATGTAGATATCCTCGTGCGCAAAGCTTTTCTCATTCCCTTTTGGCTCGCTTGGCTGATGTATGGCACAACCGCCAAAAAACAAAAACAGAAGCAGTGCCATACACACTTTTATATTATGAAGCATCCACAACTCCTGGGCATTCAAGTTTTAGCTCATCAACACGCGTTTTAAAATAGTCCCAAAAAGGAAAAGTTCTGCACTGAGCAGGACGCACCTCGTAAATCATGCATCCATTGGACGCTCTATCATAAAAAGAACACTCATAACTCTCACTCATTTTTCTCTCTTTTATGGAGTATTTGTAGCCGTTTTTGAAGAGAAATTTCTGCATAAACGCATCCGTCTCAAGCCCCAAAAAAGAGGCGATAGCTTCTATCTCTTGTGGGTTGACATAGATGTACCCGCTCTCTCCTGTACAGCATTTTGCCTGACATGTGGCACATGCGGATGGGTCAAAAAAGTAGCTAAATCCATCTTGTGTTATTCGATTTGACATTTTATACTCTGTGTCCCTGCTTTTGCATATATCTCTTTTGCCTTTTGTGAAAACGCATCTCCCTCAAAACAAATCAAGGGCGCCCAAACTTTCATAAGCGATTTTGAACCGTTTCTTGCATGCACCATAACAATTGATGCCATTTTGTCGATTTTGGAGTGAACAAACTGCACATCTACCGCCCTCATCTTGACACGCTCAAGTTCTGTACAGATAAACCCACACTGTGAAGCATCATAACAGAAGATAAAATGCGCATTTGGCTTGAGCACTTTTGAAACTTTTTTAAAAAACTTATCCAATGGTAAATTGCTATTATACCGTGCGTTAAATAACATCTCATTTTGACTTTTGGTCGCACCCTCATGATAAAAAGGGGGATTTGAGATGATGTAGTCATACTTTACATCCTCTTCAAGCTCCAAAAAATCTTTTTTATGTATCTTGTAGGCTATGTTGTTCACTCTTGCGTTGATAGTGGCATACTCTACAAAAGCATCCTGCTTCTCAACCGCCTCAAGCTCCACTTTTGGATGCTCTTTTGCCACCAAAAGCCCGACAACTCCACACCCTGCACCGACATCAAGAACTCTTCCCTTTGGGCAAAATGAGCTGATAAAATCATACAAAAAGAGAGAATCACTGTTGTAACAGTAGCCCGACGATGGCTG
>CAXNED010000123.1:0-4337 GCA_964201385.1 Sulfurimonadaceae bacterium
TTACATGTGATAATGTAGGCATGTTTGAGACGCACAGGCTGCTCTAGTGTGAGACGGAAGTAGTCTTTTGGAGGGTTTTCATCAAAATCATCATGCTCAATATATATCTCTTTAGAAAAAGGAATCCCTCTTAATCCCTCTTTTGGTATATCATCGGGAAAGTATGAGGCATCAAGCTCTTCACTGCCCTCATAGTTTGCTATGGTTACTTTTAGAGGGTCAAGCACACTCATCACACGAGGTACTTTTGTGTTGAGATCATCTCTGATACAAAACTCAAGCTGCGAGACATCAACAGTGGAGTTTGCTTTTGCTATACCGATTTGATCACAGAAGTTTAAAATAGATTCAGGTGTGTAACCTCTTCTTCTAAGCCCCGCAATAGTAGGGAGGCGTGGGTCATCCCATCCGTTTACTCTTTTTTCATTGACCAACTCCAGAAGCTTTCTTTTGCTCATAACGGTATAGTTAATCCCAAGTCTTGCAAACTCATGTTGATAAGGGCGTGGCGGTTGAAGTCCAAGTGCCTCTAGCACCCAGTCATAAATATCACGGTTGTTTTCAAACTCTAGCGTACAGATAGAGTGGGTAATACCTTCAATATAATCAGAGAGACAGTGACCAAAGTCATACATAGGGTAAATTGCCCACTTATCCCCTGCTCTATAGTGGTGTGCATGGCGTATGCGGTATAAAAGAGGATCACGCATCTTCATATTTGCAGCAGACATATCTATCTTGGCACGAAGAACATGTGCGCCGTCTGGAAACTCGCCGTTTTTCATTCTCTCTAAAAAATCTAGGTTTTCCTCAATACTGCGCTTTGCATATTCACTGCGACGCCCAGCTTCTGTGACAGTGCCACGGTACTCACGCATCGTCTCTTCATCCAAACTGTCAACATAAGCTTTGCCCATTTTGACAAGCTCTACAGCATACTCGTAAAGTTTGTCAAAATAGTCAGATGTATAACGCACATCGCCATCCCACTTAAACCCAAGCCACTCAACGGCATCTTGAAGTGCTTCGACATATCTTGTGTCTTCTGTAGTCGGGTTCGTATCGTCCATCCTAAGGTTACAGTGACCGTTATAATCACGAGCGATACCGAAATTGATAGCGATAGATTTAGCATGTCCAATATGAGGAAAGCCATTTGGCTCTGGGGGAAATCTTGTGATAATATTTTTGTATTTGCCTGCTTTTAGGTCTTTTTCGACTATTGTGCGTAAAAAATCTTTGTGTTCACTCATGATAAACCTTTAGTTTGAAAACTTATATTATGAATAGTATTCTATCAAATCGGAGCTTTAGCTAAAACTTGATAGAATTTCAAAATTACATTATGCAGGAATAGAAATGCTAAGATTTGCGTTTAGCCCCACTGGCGATATGAACATTGGTGATTTAAGAGTTGCCATATTGAACTACATCGTTTCAAAGCAGAGAGGTGAAGGTTTAATCGTTCGTATAGAAGATATGGATAAAGAGAGAAACATAGAAGGAAAAGACCAAGAGATAGTGGGTATTTTGGAACTTTTCGGAATTGAGTATTCTCAGGTTGTCCAGCAAAGCCAAAATTTCCGTTTTCATGCAGCGATGGCGTTGCAGCTTCTTCATGAAAAAAAGGCATTTAGCTGTTTTTGCTCACCAGAGTGGCTTGAAAAAAAGAGAGAAGAGGCCAAAAACAACAAAGAAACATACAAATATGATGATGCATGCGCTTCCTTACCTGACGAACTTGTAATCGACAATGAAAATCCATTTACAATCAGGATAAAAAAGACGCAAGAGCCAATAGTCATAAAAGAGTACATCAAGGGCGAGATGATTTTAAAACCTCAAGATGCAGAGAGTTTTATCATTATGAGTGAGGATAAGAGACCAACTTATAGCTTTGCTTGCGGGATTGATGATATGTTGAACGACATATCTTTAGTCATCCGTGATGAAGAGCATATGAGTGATGCGCCCAAAGAGGATTGGATTCGAACATCACTTGGTTATCAAAAGAAAATCGAGTATGCTCATCTCCCTGTTATGCAAGATAGTACTTCAAGCGTAAAGTGGCTTCTTGAAGAGGGATTTTTACCATCAGCAATTGCAAATTATTTAATATCAACAGCAAATAAGCCGCTAAAAGAGATATTTACTATGCAAGAAGCCATAGAGTGGTTTAGCTTGGAAAGTATATCAAAATCCCCTGCCCGCTTTGATCTTGATGCGCTCAAGCACATCAACAAAGAGCATCTTATGAAGCTTGATGCAAAAGAACTCTCACGATATGTTGGTTTTGCCGATGAGGAGATAGGGAAACTTGCAAAAGTCTATCTTGAAGAGGCAAATACAACCAAAGAGCTTAGAAGTAAGATAGGTGCTATTTTTGCACCAAAAAGTATTCCAGAAGTCCTCAAAGAGACGGCGGAGGCGATTGCTGCTATCATTAAAAAAGCGCCCTACTTCAACACATATGAAGAGTTTAAAAATCATATCATGAAAGAGTCTGGCATCGAAGATGAAAATCTTTCTAAATCCATTAGACTTCTTCTTGTGGGTAGCGAACAGGGTCCTGATATTGCCGCTGTATATCAATGTATTAAAAATTATATAGGGGAGATTGTCAAATGAGCATCTTAGTGGAAATCATACAAGGACTAGGTTCTATCGTTCTTGGAATCATCAATGTTTATATATGGGTAATTATCATAGCTGCCCTGCTTAGTTTTGTAAATCCAGACCCTTTTAATCCTATAGTTCAGTTTTTATATAGAATCACAAATCCTGCCTATATGTTTGTCAGAAGATATGTGAGAACGAACTTTAATGGTTTGGATTTGGCACCACTTATCATAGTGATTGGTTTGCAGGTGCTTTTAGTGTTGCTTAGCGCTCTTTTAAGAGCGCTCTGATTTACTCTTTTTTATATTTGAGTGTTGCGGTGGATGAGGATTGTTCCTCTTTTAGAGAGAGATTGAGCTTATCTGTCATCTCAAACGCTACCATGTAGTACTCGCTCCAGTTGTTTGTTGTCTCTATGAGATGCGAAAATTGGTTCTGTTTTGGTAGTTTTTTTATCTTGAGTGGCGATTTGGAGTTTAACGTGAGTTTTAAATCACTCTCTATGTTATCTTTGGCATTATGCAGCTCTTTTGCCTCTTTAAGATAGATAAATATAAAAAAGTACTCATGCTCATTGAAGGTTTCTGGATAGACCTCGTTGAGATATATCGCTGAAAAAACTCCTCTGACATCTGCATTTTGCGAGACTATTTTACTACTTTGAAGACTTGAAGCACTTAGCTCTTTTGTTTTGTCCATATCAAATGCAGAAAAAGCATTTTTCTGAGAACATCCAGTAAAAAGCACTATAAAAGTCAAAAATAAAAAAATGTTTTTCATCCAAATCCCCATAAATAATGGGAGAATTATAGCTTATTAAACAACCTTTTAACGACTATTTTGTATAATCACTCAAATTTTGATTAAAGTATAACCATTGAAAAAAAGATTAGCAGTTGCATTTACTGGTCCATCAAATAGCGGTAAAACAACACTTATACTAAAAATTGCCAGAAAACTTATCCACGACCATAAAAAAGAGGTCGCCATCATAAAGCATGACCCAAAAGACAAGGCGCGTTTTGATGTTGAAGGCAAAGACAGTTACAAGTTTGCAGACACAGGCGCAGAGGTTATCGTAACTTCTCCAAATCGTACCACTTACTTTTCTCAAAAACATAAAGATTTGGATGAGATGATAAGACTTTTTGACAAGTTTGACATCCTGCTTGTTGAGGGGCTAAAAAACCTCCCTCTTCCGCGTATCAGTGTCTTTAGAGATTCCTTAGATACTGACTATTTTCCATACATGGATGCGTTGGCGACAGATGGAAGTATAGATATGAGCAGATATGATTTTCCAAAAGATGTTGCTATTTTGAACCTAAACAATTGTGAAGATGTGATAGAGTGGATATTTAAAAATGCAAAGGAAGTATAAAAATGACTGATATATTTAGTGCCATACAAAGAAGTGCTATACGCATAAAAGATGCGATAGACACAAAAGATATAGGCTATTCACAGCAGGAAAACAGCTCTGGTGAGACACAGCTTCAGCTTGACATCAAGTGCGATATGATTATTGAAGAGGAGTTTTCAAATGTTGCTTCTATCCATACGATAGCAAGTGAAGAGAAAGAGCATGAGGTGTTGTTACATGAAGATGGTAAATATTTTATCGCTTACGACCCGCTTGATGGTTCATCGCTCATTGATGTAAACCTTAGTGTTGGTTCTATCTTTGGAATCTATGAAAACGTATTTGGCGCAAAAAA
>CAXNED010000124.1:0-4315 GCA_964201385.1 Sulfurimonadaceae bacterium
CCAGGACTTCATTTTATTTTGCCTGTAATTCAAAAAGTATATATCGTTGATACAAAAGTGCGTATCATCAACTACGCTTCAAGCATAGAAGCGGGCGGCGGAAGCGTAGCATCTGGTATCAACGCAAAACCTGCAATCACGGTTCTTGACAAGCGTGGTTTGCCTGTTTCCATAGAGCTTACGGTTCAGTATAGACTAAACGCACAGTATGCGGCACAAACTATCTCTAACTGGGGCTTTAGCTGGGAAGATAAGATCATCAATCCAGTGGTAAGAGATATCGTCCGCAATGTTGTTGGTAAATATGACGCAGAAGTTCTTCCACAGATGAGAGACAATATCGCCGCTGATATAGAAGCTGGAATCAGAAAAAGCGTAGCAGGACTAGAGAACGCTCCTGCCGATTTGCAGTCAGTACAACTTCGTGAAATTTTGCTACCTCCAAAAGTAAAAGAGCAGATAGAAAACGTCCAGATTGCAAAACAACAAGTTCAAAAAGCAGAGCAAGATGTACAGCGTGCTGAGCAAGAAGCACTTAGACGTGCCGCAGAGTCAAGAGGTATCGCTGAAAAAGCAAGAATCGAAGCGCAAGGTTTGGCAGATGCAGTAACCATTGAAGCGGATGCAAAAGCAAAAGCGAATCATCTCATCTCAAAATCTTTAACTCAAGACCTTTTAAAGCTAGAGCAGATTCAGATTCAAGGCAAGTTTAACGAGGCACTTAGAGAGAACAAAGATGCGAAGATTTTCCTAACACCTGGTGGTTCAACGCCAAATATCTGGGTGGACATGAAAGACGCTAAACAGAGAACGTCAACCGCTTCTGAGTAACTAAAAGATGCAAGAGATTATAAATAAAATAGACTGGCAAAAAATAGAACTTTTGCCAGTTATCGTGCAGGATGTGCAAAGCAGTGAAGTGTTGATGATGGCATACATGGACAAAGAAGCACTCTCGCTTTCGCTTAAAACTAGAGTAGCACACTACTTTTCACGCTCCAAACAGCGCATCTGGAAAAAGGGTGAGAGCAGTGGACATATCCAAGATATCCACTCTTTTAACATAGATTGCGATAGCGACACGCTCCTTATCAAAGTCACGCAACACGGTGTTGCATGCCACACTGGACGACCATCATGCTTCTTTACAGAGCTTGAGAGCGGAGCGATAGAGAGTGAAGTGGAGGTAAGCAGTGAAGCACTTTATGGCGTTATCGACACACTTTACCACACTATCCAAGAGCGTAAAAATGCCGACCCATCCACTTCATGGACTGCAAAACTTCTAAGCAAAGGCGACAATGCAATTTTGAAAAAAGTTGTAGAAGAGGCAGGCGAATTTAGCTTTGCGTGCAAAGACAACGATACACATGAGATTGTCTATGAAGCGGCAGATTTGACATACCATGTGCTTGTAGCACTCGCTGCAAAAAATATCTCCCCAGATAGAGTCAAACAAGAGCTTGCGCGCAGATTTGGCATGAGTGGAATCGCTGAGAAAAACGCAAGAGATGCTTAAGTAGTTATGCAGACAGTAAGCGAATTTATCAAAAATCTTATCGTTTACGATTACATACTTTTTGGAAGTTTGCTTGCTCTTTTTCTTCTCTTTATCATCTTGGGGATTGTTTTTCGCAATCGACTTGGCGTTGCCCTTTTTCTTATCTTCTTTGCTTTTTCTCTGCTTTTAGGTGGTGCATCTTTTGGGTATAAAGCCATGCATGACTACCTCTTTAAAAACGAAACGACACTCCTAAGCCAGAAAAAACTCTCCTTTACGCAAGCGGCAGTCGTCTATGGAACACTCAAAAATGTATCTAAAAAAGATTTTAAAAGTTGTAAAGTGAGTGCAACAGCCTATAGTGTGAGCGGTAATATGCTCAAAGACTATGTGAGAAGATTAAAGCCAATCGCCAATATGTCGATAGTGGAAGAGAATATCGCCATAGATGAAGAGCGAGAGATAAAGATAATTATCGACCCTTTTACCTATAGCGGAGACTATAATGTTACCCTTGGAGCAGATTGCAGATGAGTACACTTTTTAACTTTTGGCACTACCTATTTTTTAGTATCGGACTTCTTGTTTTCGCGGGTGGCATATATTTGGCACTTAAACAAGAGAAAAAAGGTACAGTGGCTGCCATGATATTTTCCGTCACTTTAGTAACGCTTGTAATGTCGGGGCTCTCCATTGCAGTTGTTGACAAATACACAAAAGAGGTAAAACTTTACAAGCTTGAAAACAAGAGAAATTTAAGCATGGAGCAGATTAGTTTTAGCGGTCTTGTTAAAAACGAGGGGGAGTACGAGATAGGCGAGGTTACTTTTGAGATAAAACTTGTTAACCAAGGGCTCTCTTCTGGTGATGTAAAAGCAGGTACGTTTTATAACCCAACGGGCGTTTTGAGCTTTTTTGGTTTTGCGTCAGATGGAAGTTCTAAAAAAGAGAACAAACCGCAACAAGTAACTCATGAGTTTGTCGTGGCAAAAAACCTCAAACCAGGACACTCACAAGAGTTTAGGGTCTATTTTGACTACCCTCCCTACTTCAAGAGCGTTGCACACTTTGCAAAAGTGTATGCACACTAATACTTAAGCCCTAAGGGTTTTAGCACCGTATTTATCTTTTTTATCTGGCTGTTTTTATCACGACACCACTCGGGTGCTAGAAGAGAGTTATCGTTGATGCCAGCAGTTACTCTTTGCACGCTTACCCGCTCTGGTTTCATGGTTATCGCCTTTGCAAGCGTGTCAAGATAGAGTTCTTCGCTAATAGGGGTAAATTCACCTCGTATAAAATCATTTGCCAAAGCAGTCTTTTTTACAACATAAAGAGGGTGGTACTTCACAGAGTCAATCCCCCATGCATACGCCTCTTTTGCGGTATGGAGCATCATCTCTTGCGTCTCATCTGGAAGACCAAAGATAAGATGCCCACAGACATTTAAACCCCTATCTTTTGCCTTTGTCACCCACTCTTTGACATTGGCGCTATCATGCCCACGGTTTATCTTTACAAGCGTTGCGTCATAGACAGACTGGATGCCAAACTCTATCCATATCTCTTTGGTTTTGCCAAGCTCTGCTAGATACTCCAACGTCTCTTCCGCTATGCTATCAGAGCGTGTACCGATGCTAAGTCCAACCACATCAGGAAATGAGAGAGCTTTTTCATAGAGAGCCTTGAGTGTCTCAAATGGGGCGTATGTGTTTGTGAAAGATTGGAAGTAGACCAAAAATTTTTCTGCTCCATACGCATCCAGTTGTCTTTTGCTAATGGCTTGAAACTGCATCTCAAGCTGTAGAAGCTGTTTGTCAAGATTTGGATTGGTTTTGGAAGTTAGGTTGAGGTGAAATCCTTTGAGCTCTTGCACTTGATTTGTACTTGCGCTAAAGGAGTCGTTTTCGCAAAATGTGCATCCGCCCTTTGCTACCGTGCCGTCTATATTTGGGCAGGTAAAACCAGAGATATTGATGCCAACTTTGTAAACTTTGCAGCCAAACTTATCTCTAAGGTAGCTACCAAAAGTAAAAATTTGTTTCATTAAACTATGTATTTTCCTGTAAAACAAGCAGTACAGTAGTTATCTTCTGTCGTGTTTACGCTTCTAAGAAGTGATGCCTCATCAAGATACGCAAGCGAATCTGCCTCGATAAACTTGCAGATATCATCTTGACTCATATTTGCCGCAATGAGTTTCTCTTTGTTGGGTGTATCGACACCGTAAAAACATGGGTCGGTTGTTGGCGGAGAAGAAACCCTCATATGTACTTCACTCGCTCCCGCCTCTTTGAGCATTCTAACGATTCTCTTAGATGTTGTGCCACGAACGATAGAGTCATCCACAACGATAACTCTTTTGCCTTTGATGACATCTATCATTGGAGAGAGTTTCATTTTTACTTTTAAGTCTCGCATCTCTTGTGTTGGTTCGATGAAAGTACGTCCGATATAGTGGTTGCGCATAATCCCCATCTCGTAAGGGATACCGCTCTCTTGCGCATAACCTATTGCCGCAGGAACGCCACCGTCTGGCACAGGAATAACGATGTCCGCTTCAACTGGCTTGATATGTGCAAGTTCCTTTCCCATCTGTTTTCTTGTCTGGTAAACGCTTTGTCCAAAAACTCTTGAGTCTGGACGTGCAAAATAGACATACTCAAAAATACAGTGTTTTGGAGTTGGTTCAAAAACTTGGATACTCTCAGGCTCTTTGTCTTCATCAAAAACAAGAAGTTCCCCAGGTCTGACATCTCGTATAAACTCTGCTCCAACAAGGTCAAATGCACATGTTTCACTCGCAACTATGTA
>CAXNED010000125.1:0-4313 GCA_964201385.1 Sulfurimonadaceae bacterium
AATCTTTTTGTTAAATGTATTTGCTATCTTTTGCAAAAAATCTATTCCTATGTTAACAGAGCCATTTTCAATCCTGCTAATAACTGCTTGCGTAGTTCCAAGTTTTTGTGCAAGTTCTGATTGGGTAAGTTTATATTGAACTCTTATGCCTACTAAAATATCAATGATTTTATAGCGCAACTCTTTAGCATCATACTCACTTTTAAACTCAGGATTTTGCAAAGATTCGTTTAAATGTTTTGTAAAATCATCCATTTTGTATCTCCTTCATTCTTTTTATTGCTGTATCTATCTCTTTACGCGGAGTTGCTTGCGTTTTCTTTACAAAACCATGAAGCATCACAAAAGTTTTATCTTTGTATGCAAAGTATAAAACTCTATAAATCCCAGATTTATCTTTTGCTCTCACTTCATAAATTTTACTCTCAATAGGTCTAACAAAAGGCAAACCAAGCTCAGTGCCATACTTAGAGAGCATCTCAAATATTCTAAATATTTCAGCTTTTGGTTCATTACCAAGTGCATCAAGCCACTCTTTAATCGGTGACTTGCTATTTTGATTATGGTAATAATTTATCTTCCACTGCATAAAATTATATCTTATTAGATATATTTGTCAAATAAAAGGTCATTTTGTTTTATAACCTTCCTATTTCATCTATCAAATCATCAGGCGTGAGTGAAAAATCTGCGCCTTTGTAACGAAGTGCAAGTTTAGCGTGTGTTAATGAACCGTTGATTGCGGCTTCTAGTGGGGTGCGTCCTTGCGCCAAAAGTGCGCCGATAATACCGCTTAGAACATCTCCGCTGCCGCCTTTGGCGAGGGCTGGTGTTCCGTGTGGGTTGATGTAAAACGCCTCATTTTGCCCGATAATAACGTTTGCGCCTTTTAAGAGCAGTGTAACATTTGGGTAGGTTTTGCAAAAATCTTCTGCGTATTTAAAGCGATTATTTTGCAGTTCTTCAGTGGTGACGTTAGCTATATTTGTTATCTTTAAAAGTGAGACAAACTCTTTTGCATGCGGGGTTACAACCACGCTCTCTCGCTTTAAAATATCTAAAATAGCAGGCAAAGAGAGTATGTCAGCATCGGCAATGAGTGGCAGGGAGTTGTCTAAAAATCTCTCTAGCTCCATCTGGCTAAACTCCGCACCAAGTCCCATGCCAAGGGCTAGAGCGGTTGTGTTTGCAGGCACTTCATGGGAGTACATAAGCTGATGCGGGAGCTGCAACGCTTCGTATCCGACCAAAGTCACAAGCCCTGCACCAAAACGCAAAGCCGATAGCGCACTCATGATGCTCGCTCCGCTCTTCTCGCCAAGTGCAAGTGCCAAATGCCCGTAACTTCCTTTGTGCGAATCCTTTTTCGTTCTATGAGGAAGCTTCAAATCTTGCAAATCCAGTAAATGCCACGCACTCGGTTTCTCATAAACATCTCGGCTAACGCCCAAATCAAGGACTTTTATCTCTCCTACAAACTCTTTTGCGCTATCTAAAAACATTCTCTTCTTTAATGCGCCCATCGTGAGCGTAACATCGGCACAAAAAAGGTAGCCAGATGGTACGTCACATGCTATTTTAAAGGATTTAAGCACATTCATCTGCGCTATCATGTTTTGCATATCTGCGCTAAACGTGCCGCTAAAACCCGTCCCAACTATGGCATCAACCAAAACATCGCAACTGTCTAGTTTTTCTATCTCTTTGACACCCACGCTTTTTGCTCTTTTTTGCTGCAAAAGCGCCATGGGCGATGAGGGTTTTTTGAGGATAAGAAGTGAGACATCAAATGCACCATGCAAAAGTCTTCCAAGCGCTATGCCATCAGCTCCGTTATTGCCACTGCCACATACAATGATGATTTTTGCATTTTTTTTAAAATTGTTACAAATATACTCAGCCATACCACTTGCGGCATGCTCCATCAAGATATCTTCGCTTAAAAAAAACTCCTCGTAACACCTTTTATCTAAAGATGCAACCTCCTCAAAAACTCTTTGCATTGCTACACGTCAAATGTATATTCGTCAATCTCGACAACATTGCTCTTTATATCGTTAAACAGAAGCGTATGGTAGTTTGTTCTGTACTGATAAAAGAAGCGATTTTTTGGCATCTTTTTGAGACTTGCTGTGTTGAAATACTCTAAGTTTGAGCACTTTCCAAGATACATAAATGTGAAAAGAAGCTTGATTTGTGGGTTTTCAAACGTAGAGTGCGGTTGTGCCAAGAAAGTAAGTCCATACTTTTTGAGATTTAAAAAGTTAAGCATATAGAGCAAAAAGTCTTCAAATCTTGTATAAAAACCATTCAAATTTTCGATGTCATGGAAAAAGTAGTAGTAATTCGCCAACAACCCTTTATGTTGCAATGTAAGAGTAAGCTTACTCGTGATGTCTTTTTTGTTTGAGAAGAAACTTGGGTCAACGGACATATAGATATGTTTTTTCGCCTCTACAAGAACGTTAAACTGCTCTTGAAAAGCATCACTCTCATCAAATTTTATATAGTTAAAGTGCTCATCTTTGTAGCGTAACTCTATGTTATGCTCATCTGAATTGGAGAAGTCAAGATACAGCGTCGCAACATTGCTGTCAATCACATAGTTGCGTATACGGCACGCCAAATTTGTCTTACCAGCACCCTCTTCCGCCAAAATAAGTGTATTGTAATAAAGCGCTCTCTCCTCGACTTTGAGTGTATTGATACTGCTTACATATTTTCCCAGTCTGTCTCTCATATTTTTTCCTTTAAAAAATTCTAACATTATTATATCTTATCTCAAATAAATAAAATCATCTCGCTTCTGGGTTATATCTTATTTTTATAACTATAATATTGATACGTTATATTTTATTAAGCAACAAAAATGTAAGATTTGTGACATAATTCAAAAGGAGTTAACCATGTACACTAAAACGATAATAACGGTTGCTATTGCGGCATCTTCTCTGTTGGCTTCTGACTTGCTTACAGATGCAAAAAAAGCTGGTTTAAAGCCAATCCCAAGCGATAAAAAAGAGCTTAACAAGCTTATAGACAATCCAAAAAATCCTATCACAAAAGAGAAAGTGGAACTCGGTAAAAAGCTCTACTTTGACCCACGTCTCTCAAAGAGCGGTTTTATCAGCTGTAACAGTTGCCACAACCTTAGCGAGGGCGGAGATGACGGCATCGCTGCGGCGATTGGGCATAAGTGGACAGCCAACCCACATCACCTCAACTCACCGACAGTTTACAACTCTGTTTTCTTCAACTCACAGTTTTGGGATGGACGTGACCCACACCTAGAGGCGCAAGCGCAAGGTCCTATCCAAGCAGCGCCAGAGATGTCCGCAACACCTGAGCATGTCGTAGCAACGGTTACTTCTATGCCACAGTATGTTGCAGAGTTTCAAAAAGCGTACGGCAAAGACGTAGCGATAACTTTTGAAAAAGTAGCAGACACTATCGCGACATTTGAGAGAACGCTTGTTACCCCATCGGCGTATGATGCCTTCTTAAACGGCAAGAAAAACGCACTGAACAAAGCACAGCAAGAGGGTCTCAAAACTTTCATCGACAAAGGGTGTGCAACATGTCATAACGGTATCGCTCTAGGCGGCGAGATGAACGCGTTTAACATCACAGGAACATACAAGTTTCAAGATGTAGGTGACTTTAAAGGCGACAAAAACGGTATGGTAAAAGTGCCAACACTCAGAAACATCACACAAACAGCGCCATACTTCCACAATGGTCAAATCTGGGAGCTCAAAGACGCTATCAAAGAGATGGGACGCATCCAACTCGGTGCTTCTATCAACGATGCAGAAGCTGCTTCTATCGAGGAGTTTTTAAAAGCGCTTGAGGGCAAAAAAGAGCCTCTCGTTCTTCCACAACTTCCAGCATCTACTTCTAAAACTCCAAAGCCTGACATCAACTAATTCGGATGCAATTTATACCCGCTTAGGGTATAATTGCACCATGAATTACAAAGAAATCGCACAACAAACACTACAAACAGAAGCGCAAACACTCATTGAGAGTGCCAAAAATATCGACGATGTTTTTGACAAAGCCGTAGAGATGGTTCTTGCATGCAAAGGCAAGCTTATCGTCACAGGCGTGGGCAAATCTGGACTTATCGGTGCCAAAATGGCAGCTACTTTTGCTTCAACGGGAACGCCTAGTTTTTTCCTCCACCCCACAGAAGCACTTCATGGCGACCTTGGGATGATTGGAAAAGAGGATGTTGTCCTTGCCATCAGCTACAGCGGAGAGAGTGAAGAGCTTAGCTCCATCTTGCCGCATATCAAGAGATTTAACACCCC
>CAXNED010000126.1:0-4306 GCA_964201385.1 Sulfurimonadaceae bacterium
TCATTTACCACAACACCGCCAGCATCAAGCACATCAACAGCACGCATTGCGAGTGCCAAATCGTTAGTAAAAAGAGAAAATTGCAACCCATAAGGCGAATCGTTCATCATCTCGCTTGCCTCATCAAAACTCTCAACTTTTATCAAAGAGACGATGGGCGCAAAGACTTCCTGACAGACAATCGCCATATCTGAACGCACATTTGCCATAACACATGGGTAAAAAATTCTCCCATCCACCCGAGGCTCTAGTAACGCAACCGCTCCTTCATTTATGGCACTTTGCACCCACGTCATCGCCCTTTGGCACGCCTCGTCATTGATAAGCGGTCCCATAAAAGTAGCTTCCTCATACGGTGAACCGACAATGAGTTTTGCACTCTCATGCGCCATCTTTGAGGCAAACTCGTCATACACTTTTGCATGAACATAGATGCGCTGAAGCGAGATACAGACCTGCCCAGAGTTTACAAACGCCCCAAGCGCACACCTCGTGGCCGCCAAATCCAAATCTGCACTCACATCAACAAAAGTTGCCGCATTGCCGCCAAGCTCAAGTGAAACCTTTTTTATCCCTGCACGCCTAGTGATAATCTCTCCAACCCCGACACTTCCCGTAAAGCTTATCACTCTGGGTATATCGCTTGAAACAAGTGCGTCTCCAACCTCAGCATCGCCATAAACCACACTTAACGCATCTTTGATGGCATACTTGCTCTGGATGAAAAGTTTTGCAAATTTATAGGCGGTGAGCGGAGCTTCTGGTGTCGGTTTTAGCACAACCGCATTGCCCGCCACAAGTGCGGGGGCGATTTTGTGCGCAACGAGATTGAGCGGAAAGTTAAAAGGGGTGATAGCCACAACAACGCCGCAAGGAACTCTCTTGAAAAATGCCATTGTCTTTTTGCCAGAAGCAAAAGCGTCGCTGTTTATGGTCTCTCCATGCATCGTACGCATCGTCTCCGCAGCAAGTGTGACCGTCTCGATGCACCGCTCCACCTCTACTCTCGCAAAGGCGATGGGTTTGCCAACCTCATCAGTGATGGTTTTTGCCATCTCCTCTTTGCACTCACGCAACTTTTGCGCAACATCCAAAAGCCAGCTGCATCGTTGTGCAAGTGTAGTTTTTGCCGCCTCTTTTGCCGCCTCTTTTGCAACCAGAAGTGCCTTTTTTGCATCATCCGCATCACATGAAGGAGCGTAAGAGACTACCTCGCCGCTATAAGGGCTTCTCCTCTCACTCATACGCTCTTTTGTTGCCTCACATGAACCAAAATAGACACCAGCTCTCATAAAAATTCTCCTACACTTACATTTTTTTATGTTATTATAATACAAAAAGAAGAAGGAGAGGACTTATGGAAGTAACTCGCTATATATACCAATCACCTTATTCACAGCCCATTCAGTTTGGACGACCAGAGACAAGTACAAATGCCAATGCAAACCAAACCGATACAAGCAGCAACCCCGCAGCAAACGTCGTTTCACTTGAGAGCAAAACAGAGCAAGAGAGCACACCAAGCACAAATCCAAGTAACTTGTTAGACCTCTACGCATGAGAGGACTCTTTTTAACACTCGCGCTTTTGAGTTCACTCTTTAGCGCAGACCTGCCTTGGCTTCACGACTACGACGCAGCCATCAAGCAGGCACAAAAAGAGAAAAAAGAGATTTACCTCTTTATCGGCGCAGATGTTTGCAGATGGTGCGACAGGTTTAAAGATATGACGCTCTCTAAAAAAGATGTCATCACTAGACTTGAAAAAGAGTACGTACTGCTCTACCTCTCAAGAGACAGACACAAAATCCCGCAAAGATTTACCACTCAAGGCGTACCGAGACACTACTTTTTAAAGAGTGACGGAACTATCATCTATGAAGACAGAGGAAGTAGAGAGCCTGATGGTTTTTTAGCATTGCTTGATGAAGTTGAGTTAAAAAAAGCCCATTAAATCGTAATATTCTCCAAATGCCAAATCTCCAGTGGCGTAACAATGATAGCGTCATACATATAGTCTGTGTTATGCAGGGCGTTTTTTTTGAGGTAAACATCGCCTGTTTTAAGTAGTTTTGAGAGTTTGGATTTGGTAATGTTTTGGATGGCAAGTTCGTAGTCAATGGCACTTTTTACCTCGACAAAGTGCAAAACTCTCGCTTTAGTTGCGATGATATCTATCTCGCCAAAGCGGGAGGAGAAGTTGCGCTCGATGACCATAAAGCCATTTTCCAAAAGAAACGCATATGCCCGCTCCTCTGCATAGTCTCCTTTGGCTCTGCTCATTTAGGTATTTATAACCTCTACTTTTACAGATTTGAAAGCGGCAGTCATGATGAGTTCGTCTCTTTCATCCCCAAAAAGTGCGTTGATTTTGGAGTCGGCATAGTGAAATGTCACAAAAAGCGTCTTTGGTGCGACTTTGTCACTAAAGCGGATTTTGAGCGGTTTTGTCTCTCCATTGGCGGTTCTAAGGATTACTCTCTCGCCTGTGAAATCCGCCATATCTTCCTCACAAACCAGCAAAATATCCTCATCGTATCTGTCAACGAGGCTTAGTGTCTGCTTTGTCTGTGCGGCATTGTTGTACATCGCTATGGTTCTGCCAGTTGTGAGATAGTAGCCACTCAATCTCTTCTCAACTATCTCTTGCACCATGCCACGGAGTTTGTACTGATGGTAATGAAACTCGCCCAAACCATCCTCTGTTCTAAAGTCAAGCTGATGAAGAATAGGCGTATCTTCTGTATGAACAGGCCATTGAAGTCCTCTTTTTCTATGACGTTCCAGTCTGACATACGATGCTCCGCTAAAACGGCGATACGCTACTTCACGCACCTCATCCCAAATCTCATTGGAGTTTTTATAGGCATTCGCACCGCCCATTTTGCCATCTAACATCTGCAAAACTTCCCAGTCGTCTGGCAAATCAGACTCTACAAGAGGCTGTGAGAGGTGCAATCTTCTCATAGCATTGATGTAAACACCTGTCTTCTCATACGCCGATTTTACGCCCACGATGATGTCTGCTTTTGCGGTGATGTCTGTTACAAAAAGCTCCTGCACCATGATAAGCTCCAAATTTTCAAGCGCACGTTCTATCTTGTTTAGGTTTGGATGGATATGCGTCAAGTCCTCTCCGACGTTAATCACCGCCTTTAGTCGCCCCTCAAGCATCTCATCAACAAGCTCTGGCGTCATAAGACCGACCTCTTTTGGCACTTGATAATCTGGGTCATAGTATGGAAGCATCCCCATATCGCACGCACCTTGAACATTGTTTTGTCCACGAAGCGGCATAAGTCCAGCTCCCGCTTTTCCGATGTTACCCGTCATAAGAGCAAGATGCGTTATCGCCATAACCGCATAAGAGCCGTCGATATGCTCCGTGATGCCAAGCCCCCAAAAAATCATCGACTTTTTAAGCGCATACTCTCTTGCGATTTTAGGAATCATCTTGCAAAGGTACTCATACCCCTCAACTTGCTCAAAATATTTCGGATTTGCATATGGGTCGTTCATGATTTTTTCTCTAAACTCTGAAAAACCTTTCGTACGCTCAGCGACAAAATTCTCATCATAAAGCTCTTCACTCATGATGACATAAGCGAGCATGTTGAGAACGAGCAGATTTGCCTCGTACGGAATGATGGCTTTGTACTTTGCAAATTTGTGAAGTTTTATCTCTCGCACATCAAAAACCGCCATATTGTCATGCTTTTGCGCTACTTCCACGATGCGATTTGCGATGATAGGATGTGCTTCTGTAGTGTTAGAGCCGATAACTATCATAAACTCGCAGTTGTAGATGTCGTTGTAAGGGTTGGTTGCAGCCCCCTCGCCGATGGTTGTACGCATCCCTTTGAGGCTTGGCGAATGGCAAACTCTGGCACAGTTATCGACATGTGGCGAACCCAGCGTATGACGGGTAAATTTTTGGAAAAAATAGACACTCTCACATGAAGTTCTTGCCCCACCGATAGAAGCGACACTTTTGCGTCCGTACTTTGCCTGAATCTCTTTTAGCTTCATAGCCGCAGCAGTCGTTGCGCCCTCAAGGTCGCTCTCAAACCAAACATCATCAAACTCTACCAAAGAGGAAGCTATCGCCTCTTTTATGGCAGGGTTTTTCTCTAAAAAACTCTTTTTGATTCGTGGGATTCTCAAACGCTCTTTTGAGTCAACAAAATCAAAGCCGTACTTTCCTTTGACGCAAAGTTTGCCTTGTGAGACGACACCATCTTTGTGTGCAAAAATCCTAACAATTTTATTATCTTTTACATCGGCTGCTATATCGCACCCAACACCGC
>CAXNED010000127.1:0-4252 GCA_964201385.1 Sulfurimonadaceae bacterium
CTTTGCGGTTTGGAAGTGGACTTGTAACCTTGGTCGGATACGAAGCGTTGCAACTTCCGTATCAGCTTATGTACTCCCATGAAATTCCTGCAAACACAACCGCTCTAGCCCTTGGAATGGGACTTGGAACGGAATTTAGCCAGATAGAGCTAGATACATTTTTGGACAACTCTCTGCCGCTTATCGCTGATGCAGATATCTTCTCCATGCCAAAAATCTTGGAGATTTTAGAGCGAGAGAACGTTGTTTTAACGCCTCACGCAAAAGAGTTTGTTGCACTTTTAAAGATAACAAATGTGGCTGACATCACCACCGAGGAGCTGCAAAAAAACCGCTTTAAGTACGCTGAGGATTTTTGCAAAGCCTATCCAAATGTTACACTGCTCTTAAAAGGTGCAAACGTTATCATCGCTCATAATGAGAAGTTTTACATCAACCCGCATGGAACGCCAGCCCTCGCCAAAGGCGGCAGTGGAGATGTTTTAAGCGGTCTTATCGGCGCACTTTTAGCACAAGGACGCACCCCGCTAGAAGCCGCAATCAACGGTTCATTAACACACGCTAAACTTGCACTTAGTTACAAAGGCGCAGATTTTTCACTCACGCCTGATGATTTGATAGATGAAATAAGTAGATTGGAGAAATAAATGAAAGAGACACTAAAAATCGGAAAATATGAGTTAAACAGTCGCCTTATCGTTGGGAGTGGGAAGTATGTAGATTTTCAAACGACCAGAGAGGCTACTCTTGCTAGCGGGAGTGAGCTTATCACTGTTGCGGTGCGCCGTCTCAACATCACAGACCCGAGCAAAGAGAATTTGCGAGATACATTTGCAGGTACAAATGTGAAGTTTTTGCCAAATTCGGCAGGATGTACGACGGCAGAGGAGGCGATAACCACTTTTAGACTTATGCGTGAGGCGACGGGCATCGACCTTATCAAGCTTGAAGTTATCGGCGATACACAAAAGACGCTTTATCCTGATGTATTAGAGACCATCAAAGCGTGCCAGATACTTGCAAAAGAGGGCTTTACAATCATGGCATATACCTCGGATGACCCAATCATGGCAAAACGCCTTGAAGATGCAGGTGCGCATGCCATCATGCCTCTTGCTGCTCCCATCGGAAGTGGTTTGGGGATACAAAATCCTTATAATATCGTCTTTATCCGTGAGGCGGTAAGCGTTCCTGTAATCGTGGATGCGGGCATAGGATGTGCAAGTGATGCGGCGTATGCGATGGAGCTTGGAGCTGATGGTGTACTGACAAACACCGCTATCGCTGGGGCGCAAAATCCTATGATGATGGCTGAAGCTATGAAACATGCCGTTATCGCAGGACGCATGAGCTACCTTGCAGGACGCATCGCAAAACGCCCATACGCAACGGCTTCAAGCCCATTAAACGGGCTTATACAGTTTTAAAAAATCAAATCTCGAAAAACTTGCTTTTTCGTAGCTTTAGGGGGTTGTAGGGACACAAGTGTCCCTGCCACTCAAACGGACGTGTTCGTTTGAGTGCGTAACATCAAATTAAAACCCCGCGCAGTATCTATCTCTGCCGCTCTCTTTGGCGCGGTAGAGTTGCTCATCTGCCTCTTTTAGTAGCTCCTCTTTGCTACGGTTGCTCTCTTTTTCTCTAAAAGCGACACCTGCACTTATGGTTACATGACTAGCAACAGAGGAAAATTTATGTTCAAGTTGCAACTCTCTTACAGCTTCTACTAAAGAGTTCGCCATCTTTTTTGCTCCCTCTTTGTCGCAGTTTTTGAGGATGACGACAAACTCCTCTCCCCCATATCTTGCCACTACGTCAGTTGGGCGTTTGATGGTTTTTTTAAGAGCACGGGCGACTTTTGTAAGCGCTTCATCCCCTTGCCAGTGTCCATAGTTGTCATTGTAGGGCTTAAAGAAGTCGATATCCACCATGATGAGTGCGAGAGTGCCGTTGTCTCTTTGCATCTCCTTATACTTTTTCTCTAGCGCCTCTTCAAAAAATCTTCTGTTTGATATGCCTGTGAGACTATCGCACATCGAGAGCTCTTCAAGTTTGGCACTTTTGAGTTTGAGTTCGATGTGGTTTTTTACTCTGATTTTGACGATTGCAGGGTGAAAAGGCTTTTTGATATAGTCGATAGCTCCGAGGTTAAGTCCATACTCTTCATCATTTGCACTTGTTTTTGCGCTGACAAAGATGATGGGGATATCTTTGGTGTTAGAAGAAGCTTTGAGCTCTTTGCAGACCTCATACCCGCTCATAAGAGGCATTTCGATATCTAGCAAGATAAGGTCTGGTTTCTCTTTGGCACGTGCAAGTTCAAGGGCTCTTTTGCCGTTGTTGGCTATCTTGACCTTGTAGCTCTCTTTGAGCAAATCAGAGAGTATGGCTATGTTTGACGCCATATCATCAACGACTAAAATTGTCGGGACATAAGTTTCATCTATCATATTTTCCACTCTTTCATAATGTCGTATGCCGCGTCGTAGTCGTAGTTGTCCATCGCACGCATCCACTCTTCAAGCTCATGCGCACTCACTTTTGGCTTGAGCATTGTAAAGAGAAGTTGTTGTTCTTGCAATTCTACCATCGTTCCCTCTTGAATATTCTTTAACATAAGAGAAAAGAGTGTTTTTAAATCTTCACCGTGGAGTTCTACCTCTTTGGGCGCGTGTGATGAGAGATAATTTTTTATCGCATCTCTCGCCCTTTGCATCGCTTGACGTAGCTGCTCTGTCTCCTCTTGTGTTATCTCTTTTTGTGCCTTAAGCAGTGCGTCTATGTTGGTACTAAAGGTTGCTAGTTCGTTTGCGCCCACGTTGCCACTTACTCCTTTGAGGGAGTGGATCAACGATTTTGCCGCGCTCTCTTTTTGCTCTAGGAGTTCAGGAAGCGTTGCAAACTCACCTTGCAGCTCCTCTGAAAATTTGGAGATTATTTTAGTAAAAAGTGCATCGTTGTTACCTATGAGGCGCATCGCATACTCCACATCCAAAACATTTTGTTGGGGCTGTGAAAGAGTTGTCTGTTTTTGAGGTACCGTTTCAAATGTCGCGTTAAAATACTTTGCAATGCATCTTAGCATCGCATCGCTCTCGATGGGCTTTGAGAGATGTTCATTCATCCCCGCCTCAACTGCTTTTGTCCTGTCTTCTACCATCGCCGCAGCAGTGAGAGCGATGATAGGAATCTCTTGGTTATACCCACGGATGATTTTCGTCGCTTCGTAGCCACTCATGATAGGCATCTGGATATCCATAAGGATGATGTCATACGCATCTGGCTTTGCCAAAAACATCTCCACCGCCTCTTTTCCGTTGTTGGCTATATCTGGCGTTATCTGCACTCTTTTGAGTATCTCTGTAACAACCTCTTGGTTTATCTCATAATCCTCAACAAGCAAAAGTTTCACATGGCTCAAATCAGGGTAAACATAGAGCGTTTCTTGTGTCTCTTCTTGTGTCAAATCTGCTCTCTCCCACGACGCCACCCCGACATCTATGGCAAAGTAAAACTCAGAGCAGACACCCTCACTGCTTTTTGCTTCAAGTGTCCCACCCATGGCACGAACAAGCCCAGCGGAGATGGAGAGCCCAAGACCTGTGCCGCCGTACTTTCTGGTGATGGAGCTATCGGCTTGTGAAAATGGCTGAAAAAGTTTTTGGAGCTGTTCTTCATTCATCCCAATACCGCTGTCCTTCACACTAACGTGCAGGGTCGCCTCTTTGTCCCCTTTTTTTGTAACATCCAAAGCGATTGTAACCGTGCCCTCTTTTGTAAACTTGATAGCATTACTCACAAGGTTGATAAAAATTTGTGTAAGCCTAAGTTCATCCCCGATGATGCTGTTTGGCAGATTTTGGGAAAATTCATACAAGAGCGAAATCCCTTTTTCATTCGCTTTTTGTTTAAACATCATCTTGAGTTTGTTGATGCTGTTGCTCAGCTCAAACGCTTTGTGCTCAATCTCGATTTTAGAAGCCTCAATCTTTGAAAAATCCAAAATATCGTTGATAATATCAAGCAGCAACCTTGAAGAGCCTACTACCTTTTGGAGATAGTTTTTTTGCCTTGCATCGATATTTGTGCTCAGTAAAATCTCGCTAAACCCTAGAACTGCGTTCATCGGCGTGCGTATCTCATGGCTCATATTTGCCAAAAAGGCACTCTTCGAACTGTTGGCACGCTCAGCTTCCTCTTTTGCCACTTGCAGCGCTGCTTTTGCTTTTATCTCCTCTGTTACCTCACGCTG
>CAXNED010000128.1:0-4244 GCA_964201385.1 Sulfurimonadaceae bacterium
TTTTGGGTCTCAAGATGATAGATACTGAGGTACTCCCTTAGGTGTGAAAAAGTCTCTTCTGAAAAATCTTTATCTGAGAGAATTTGTGTGACAAGTGCTCTCATCTGCCCAAAGACCTCTTTTGCTTGGGAGAGATGGCTGTAGGACTGTATATGGTTTCTATTTGTCTTTTCATCTATGGAGGAGGGGATGATTTTGATAAGACTTAAGAGGGCTGCTATGTTTTTGGTGTAGTACTCTCGCACCTCATTGGTTGTTTGTTGGAGTAACTGGAGTTGCTCCCTTTGAAGCAACCTGTCAAGAAGAGAGATAGAGTCGTCGTTGATACATGTTTTGCAGGAGGCAAAACGGCTTCGTAGCTCCTTTATGGAAACATCTGAGGCTTTGCGAATCTCCAAAAGCTCTTTGAGTTTTGCATCGCTTTTTTCATCTGAGACAATCTTGGTTGTAACTCCTCGCTCAATCTGCAAAAGATGCACAACACGTGAAATGCCCTCTGCCTCTAAAATATGGTATTTGGAGAACTCTAAATTTTTCTTCTCATCCATGATGCTTGAGATAAAAGTGAGTGCAAAACCTATCACGAAAAAGAGCGGAATAACTAAGAGAATAAGTAATTTTAATTTTAGATCCAATTTCATTTTATAACGCCTAACTTGTTTATTTTTTCCTGTGAATAACAGAAGCTATTTTAGCATAATTGGAGGTTAAAATGAGATGAAATTGTCACAAATTGGTTTTTTTGTAAGGGGAATTTTGAAAAAAAAGAGTAAAAAAAGCTCCATCCAAAGGAGTGGATGGAGCTTAGAGGTAAAAGCCTAGTAAATTTCTTGGCTTGGGTGGTTAGGTTTGTTTGTTTCAACAGTCCCGTTGTTTGTATCGTATGTTACGATTGTATCAGCCCCAAGAGCACCTAAAGTTAATGCGATTAGTAAAATCAATGTTTTCATTGTGTATCCTTTTTTGTTAAGAGAGCGTTACCCTCTAGTTTGATAAGCCACTTTGGCAACATACCTTTTCTTGTGTTCAAGAGAAGATAACTTTTTTAAATCAGACAAATTTTATCCGATTTAACTTTTAAGCATTATAGAGTTTTTTAAGTAGGTGTTTTCTTTAAGCTTTCTTTTTGTTCTCTCCTGTTTTGGGGTTATGGTTTCCACTGGGTATTTTTCTCAAAGACTAAAATCAACATCTCCCTTAGGCTCTCTATCATCTGTGGATTTAGCTCTTTTTTGTTGCAGTAGAGAAAAAAAGGGACGGTGTTGAGCATCGACTTTTTAAGTCTTTTTCTAAGCGTTGAGACTTCATCAATTGGGATAAGGTTTTTACCGCCATAAAGAGAGAAATCTTTTGAAATACCGAGGTTAAAAGAGACGATTTGAAAAGCAAAAGCGACATTTTTGCCACCCTCATAGTGCGCTACAAAGTTTTGGAGCGAATTTCTCAAGATGGAGAGTTTCGCTTTGCTGAGATAGCCAAAACTCTCACGGAACTGGTACTTTTGTGTCATGCTAAAACCTAAAACATCATAAAAATCATTGAGGTTTTTCCAAAGAGAGTGGAAATATTTTTTGCCAAAGAGTACCTCTTCGTAAATCATAAGCATTTTTTGTGTCTCTTTTTCTTTGGAGTATTTCAGCACAAAATACTCCTCCTTAAAGAGTGAAATAAGCCAATTTTCATCCAGCAGACTGATGGTGTCCAGCCTCTTTTGGTTGGACGAGGCATCGAGGAAAGTCCATAGCATGGAGATGTCGCTTCGTTTGGACTTAGTTTTTTTTCTAAAATGCTCTTGGGCAAGGTGTAGGATGAGATTTTCAAGCATGGCATCTTTTTTTGCTATCTCATGGTTGAAAATCACCTTTTTGTAGAGGTTAAAACGCATCTCTAGCATATGTTCGATATCTAAAATAGCTCCCTCAAAAAAACTAACTCTAAATTCTTGATTTTTTTGGCTTAAAACACTCTGTTTTGCTATGCGCAACAAGTCAACCGCTCCGCCGATGTAGCCGCTTGCAAGCATATCGCGGTTGATATAGTCAAGCCTGTCTGCATCAATGGTTGCGTCGATAAAAGAGTGAAGCACGCCAAAATCAAACCCTCCAAATGATGCATCTTGGAGGATGTAGTCAACGACTTTGTAAACAAGTTCGATGTACTCTCTCTCGCTCTCTTTAGTAAAATCTTGGAGTATCTCATAGTCAAGGAGCATCTTTGTAAACTCTATGCCCATCGCTTCATGGAGCACTTGAGTATTTTTTTCTGTAAGTTTTTCGTAAAAATCTAAAAATTTCTGCTCTTTGGGGTTGCACTCTTCTTGGAGCGAGAGCTTTTCGTAGAGGCTCTGCATCGCATACTCGCTTTGATGTGAAAAGGGCAAATGCCCAGCGTCATGGAGTAGCCCTACAAGTCGGAGCGCTTGGAGTGAGATAAGATAGGCATACTTCTCTTTGGCATTTTTGAGCGGGATAAGAAACTGGTAGAGCGTGTCATCCTCAAAGAGGGAGCACTTTTTTATCTTGCTTTTTATAGAGAGTTCATCTTCGATTTTGAGGATAACTTTGTATAAGTCTTTTAAAAAAAAAGAGCGAACATCACTTTTTGCGTTTAAAAGCGCACCTTTGTACATATGAGAAGCAAGGTGCATCGTTCCTAAACTATGGATATATCTTTTGGTGTTGATGGAGGGAAAAGCAAAGTAGGCAAGCGCATTTTGTGTGATAAACTGAAGGCGGCTTAAAATCTTGGTTTGAAGGACTTTGCCCTCAAACTTTGTATATTCGATGTGGCTGTAAATGGTGTCGTTGATAAATCTATTTATCATTGGGTTTTTCAAATACCCTCTCACTAAACTCCGCAAACTTTCCTCGCACCGCTTTTTCAAGTTCTATGGCAAACATGCTTAACTCTGGGTGAGTCTTTCTTGTTTGTTTTAGAAGCGTTGTTAGACCGTTGTTATACTTGTTGAGATAGAGGTTGTCAATCTGTCTGTTTGAACCGATAACCACCGCCATACATGTCTCATCAAGGCGTGAGAGGATAAGCTGTGTCGTCTTTTCGCTGCTGTTTTGCCACTCATCCATGATAACGATAGCCTCGCTGAGCGTGCGTCCTCGTGCTTCTCCCGGCCAGAGTGTTTGGACGTCGTAGCGTGCCATAAGCTCTTCTGTTTTTGAGCGGATGGATTCGGGATTTTCAGCATTTACTCCTTTTTTGAGCCGTTTTTTGGCGATAAACTCCATGGTATCGCTAAGTGCCATATTGTAGATACGAAACTTCTCATCATTTCCTGACAAAAAGCCCACTTCTGCCCCTCTGTCGATGGACTCAATGGAGTTTCGTACATAGACTATCTTGTCATAAAGCCCTTTGTCTATGAGGCGCATCGCCGCCACAAAAGACATGAGCGTCTTGCCGCTTCCCGCTTTTGCGTCGATAACTAGCAGATTGTAAACATTTTCGATGATGGCTTTGACAAAAAATTTCTGCTTTAAGTTTGCAGGTTTGACGGCAAGAGGGTAAAAGTCGCTCTCATCCATGACCATTACTCGCTCGTTCGCCACAATGCCATACGCACTGTTTCCATCACTCGACTCAAATGTGTAGCAAAAGTTCTCTGGCGTGTGCGCATCATCTATCTCTTTGATATTTTGGAGATTGAGGTTGTTAAAGTAGATAGACTCAAGTGGCGTGCTTTTGACAAACGAGAAGTCTGGAACTTCACTTTTGTCGTCATTTAGTGTTTGAGTTTTGATATTTTTGAAGAGTGCGAATGTTCGTGCATAGATGTCGATGGAGATAAAGATGACCTTCTGCCCCTTGTAATAGTCTCTTGCAACTTCCGCAACCTCGATGATGCGCTTGTCGTTGCTCTCGGAGATATGGTGCTGTTCTATCTGGGTGTCGTAGCTGTCTTTTGAGATGATGTGAAGGACGATGTTGCCCTTGTAGAGCTTGACAACTTTGAAGTTTGACTTGTAGTCTATCTCTTTGATTTTGGTGGAGGCTAAAAATCTCGCAAACTCTCTTGAATAGTAACCAAGTTCGTTTGGGAGTTTCTTTTTATCTTCAAGTTCAAGCAGTACCGTTTCAGGTACTACGACTATGTTAGAACCATTATCGCTTAGGGTCTCTATATTTTGCACATTTTGCAAAATAATGTTGGTGTCTATGACATAAACTTTATCTTTTTTCATGCCAAAATAGTAGGAGATATTTATTACGGCATGATTACTTTACTAAAC
>CAXNED010000129.1:0-4160 GCA_964201385.1 Sulfurimonadaceae bacterium
TCATAAGCGTTCTCATTTGCTATCCAGTCAATTGTTTCGTACGGCGCATTTTGATTGTTCGCTCCAGAACGAACACCGAAAGCCTTGTTGTATGCTAGTTGACCTATAAAACTTAGATTGTTTGTAGCTTTGTAGCCCATATCTATCCATAGTCTATTTGTCATAAAAGCATCATTTTTAGCACTTGTCTTACCATTGGCATCAGGAGCAGTTAATTTATATTGCATGTTCTCTATAGCAAATCTATAGTCAACTTGGAACTTAAGGTGTGAGCCAGATGTGTTTCTGTTGATTTCTGACACCGCCTCTTCAAGGTCACCAAGTCTATTTTCAAGTGAATCTTCATCATCATCTTTTGAAGCAACTTCAACTTTGTCTTTTTTCTCATCCTCAGCTTTTGGTGCATCTGCTGTTTTAGCAGATGCAGATTTAAGCTCTGCAATCTCAGTTTTGAGTTTTTGCATCTCTTTTTCCATTGCATCAAATCTTTCACTCATAGCATCTGCACTAAGAGTTGTTCCAAGAAGCATCGTAGTGGCTAAAGAGAGCAGTAATGGCTTGTTCATGTTCATCCTTTTTTTAAAGTACGTATAATACTTTTTTATAATATCGTTGCAGTACTATACCAAGATTATATAAAATTTTTTTTAAATTGTGATAATTTTATATAACTTATTGCTATACAGTGAGTAGTGGTGCTGTTGGGCAAAGCAAACCTTAATTTTTTTTTGAGTACAATTCGCGGATTTTCTTTTGACTTTTGTTCAAAGAAATATTCAACAGGTATGTATCAAAAGTCAGTGTAACTCCCTTTCTAGGCGAACAATTGCCCGATATTACCAATGCAAACTGACAAAATTCTGGCTGAAAAATGCCCTTAAAGGACCTTAAATGGTAACTATGAAAGACCTCTTAGAATGTGGTGTACACTTCGGACACCAAACACGTCGTTGGAATCCAAAAATGAAAAAATTCATTTTCGGTGTTCGTAAAAACATCTATATTATAGATTTACAAAAAACATTACGTTATTTCCGTAACACATACCAAATCGTTGTAGATGCGGCAGCTGAGGGAAAAACTGTTCTTTTTGTTGGAACAAAAAAACAAGCACGTCAATCAGTAAGAGACGCAGCAATCGCGTGTGGTATGCCATACGTTGACAACAGATGGTTAGGTGGTATGCTTACAAACTTCCCAACTATTCAAAAGTCTATCCGCAAGCTTGATGTTATCACTGAAATGCAAGAAAATGGACAGATTGACCTTTTAACTAAAAAAGAGGCTCTTATGCTTACTCGCCAAAAAGAGAAGCTTGAAGAGTACTTCGGCGGTATCAAAAACATGAAAAGACTTCCAGATATGCTTTTCGTTATGGATGCTGTAAAAGAGCATATCGCTGTTATGGAAGCGCGTTGTTTAGGTATCCCAGTTGTTGCACCACTTGACACAAACTGTGACCCAGACCTTATCACGTACCCAATCCCTGGAAATGATGATGCTATCCGTTCTATCCAGCTTTTCTGCCGTGAAATGACAGAAGCTATCAACGAAGGTAAAGCACTTAGAAGCGGCGGAAGAGACGATATCGCAAACGAAACTGCAGAAGAAGAAGTAAGTACTGATGAACTTAGTGCTGAAGATTTTGAAACAGAGGAAGCGTAATCATGGCAGAAATAACAGCAGCAATGGTAAAAGATCTACGTGCATCAACTGATGCACCGATGATGGATTGTAAAAAAGCTCTTGTTGAGTGTGATGGAGACATGGAAAAAGCGACAGCTTGGTTAAAAGAGAGAGGTATCGCACAATCTGCTAAAAAAGCAGACCGTGTTGCAGCTGAGGGTCTTGTTGGACTTAAAATTGCAGATGATTTCTCAAAAGCTACTGTTGTTGAGATTAACTCTGAGACAGACTTTGTTGCAAAAAATGAGGGCTTCCAAAACTTAGTACTCAAAACAACAGAAGAGATTTACGAAACTTCTCCTGTAGATGTTGAGAGCCTAAAAGCAACTTCATTTGGAACATACTTTAGTGAGGCTGTTGTAAAAATCGGTGAGAAAATCGAACTTCGCCGTTTTAAAACTATCAAAGCTGAAGATGATACTGTTGCGATTAATGGTTATGTTCACTCAAACAACCGTATTGCAGTTATCGTAGCTGCAAAGTGTGATAGTAAAAAAACTGCTGATGCACTTAGACCAATGCTTAAAAACGTAGCAATGCACGCATCTGCTATGAAACCAAAAACTCTTTCATACAAAGATTTTGATGCAGCGTTTGTTGAGTCTGAGACAATCGGCAGAATTGAAACTATCAAAAAAGAGAATGAAGAGCTCTCAAGACTTAAGAAACCTCTTAAAAATGTACCACAGTATATCTCTATGGCACAGCTCACTGATGCAGTTTTAGCACAAGCTGAAAATGAAATCAAAGAGGTTCTTAAATCTCAAGGCAAACCTGAAGCAATCTGGGATAAAATCGTTCCAGGACAACTTGCTCGTTTTATCGACGATAACACAACGCTTGACAAAGAGCTTGCTCTTTTAGACCAGACTTACGTTCTTAATGACAAATTCACAGTAGCGCAAGCTATTGAAGAAGCTGCAAAAGAAGCTGGCGGAAAAGCTGAAGTTGTTGATTTCGTGCGCCTTGAAGTAGGTGAAGGTATCGAGAAAAAAGTCGATGACTTCGCTGCTGAAGTTGCAGCACAGATGAGTTAAGGAATTTTTCCTTAACCCACCTCACTTTCTCTCTCTATAAAATCTCTCTAACTTTGTTATAATACCCCTATGAATTTATTATCCGCAAAAAACTTATCACAAACTTTTGATTATGAACTTTTTTCTAATGTCTCTTTGGATTTAGAAGCAGGGGAATCCATCGCTATTATCGGCGTGAGTGGCAGTGGCAAATCGACACTGCTTCATATACTCTCAACTCTTTTAAAGCCAGACAAGGGAAGCGTCTCTCTCTTTGGCGAAGATGTTGCCTCAATGAGCAAAAAAAGGCTCTCCGATATAAAAAGAGATGAGATAGGGCTTGTTTTTCAGTCTCACTATCTTTTCAAGGGCTTTACATGCTTTGAAAATCTCGAAGTTGCTGCCATCCTCTCCAACCAAGAGGTAGATGGTGCGCTGCTTAAGAGGCTAAACATCGATGGAACTATCCACCAAAAGGTGACAGAACTCTCTGGCGGACAGCAACAAAGAGTCTCTATAGCGAGAGTTTTAACCAAAAAACCACGACTTCTTTTTGTAGATGAGCCAACGGGAAATCTCGACAAAACAACCGCAAGTGAGGTTATGGACATCTTTTTTGAGTATCTGCAAGAACATCGTGCTGGAATGATTTTGGTTACTCATGATGATGTACTAGCACACAAGTGCAGCAGAGTTTATAAACTTCTCAACAAAGAGCTTGTAGAAGTACGTTGATGCAAAAAAAAGAGGCAAAGAAGAGATGACATGGCCGCAAGTATTTACTGAGACATACATCGTCGGCTTTCTTCTTCTTTTTTTTCGTTTTGGTGCACTCTTTATGGCAGTGCCCATTTTTTCGCACAACAGTATTCCTATGAATCTCAAAGCCTCTTTGGCATTTTTTTTCACCATCGTTTTTTACTCCTCTATGCCTCCTTTGGCGATGGCTATCACGCTTCCAAACCTTGTTTTAGCCATCTTAAGTGAGCTTTTTCTTGGGCTTGCGATTGGTATTGTGTTGCAAATCGCTTTTAATGCTATCACGTTTGCAGGAGGGCAGATATCTTTTATGATGGGTTTTTCCATGGCAAGTGCAATCGACCCGCAATCTGGAATCTCTATGCCCATCATCTCTCAGTTTTTATCGCTTATGGCACTTATGATTCTCTTTGCTATCGATATGCACCACTGGATGCTGCTTTTCATCGACAGCTCGCTGCAGCACATTCCCCTCGGTGGTTTTGTGATGAGTGAAAATCTTTTTGGCTATATTATTCAAGCGATGTCTAACATGTTTTTGGTCGGTTTTATGATTGCTTTTCCCATCACAGCACTTGGATGGCTTGCTGATGTGATATTTGGAATGCTTATGAAAACCATGCCGCAGTTCAACCTTTTGGTTATTGGATTTCCTATAAAAATCATGGTCTCTTTTGCCGTCCTCATAGCAACACTCAC
>CAXNED010000130.1:0-4083 GCA_964201385.1 Sulfurimonadaceae bacterium
AAGAATGCCATAAAAGTTAGAAGTGCGTAAGGAATCATAGGAAGAACCCATGGTGCTAGCATCAAGATAACCATCAAGAACATATCGTCACCCTTAACATTTCCAAAAAGACGGAAGCTAAGTGAAACAAGGCGAGAGAAGTGAGAAACGATTTCGATTGGGAACATCAACCAGTATAACCACCAAACAGGTCCTAAGAAGTGCTTAAAGTAGTTTACAACACCTTGACGACGGATACCCTCAAAGTTATAGTAAACAAATACAGAAAGAGCAAGTGTAAATGCGAACTCTAAAAATGCCGTAGGAGCTTCAAACCCTGGAATAACACCGATAAGGTTCGCGATACCAACAAAAAGACCGATAGTAGCAACTAGCGGAAGATAGCGGCGAGCAGCTTCTTGTCCCATAACATCCGTTCCCATCTTCAAAACACCTGAGATGTACGCTTCCATTACATTTTGAGTTCCTGTTGGAACTACTTTCAAGTTTGACATAGCCATCTTCACAAGTACCAAAGCGATACCTGCTGCAAGTAGCATATGTGTCATATAGATAAAGGTCTTTTCATGTGAAATTAGACCGAAAAATGTAAACAATTCACCCATAGGTGTACTCCCTGTCTCGTAAAAATTGTGTGATTATAGTAAAACTTGGATTAAACTTTCATAATAAAGTAGATTTTTTATCTACTTTTTTTTCGTTTTCTCCTGTTTTACATCTTTTGCACTATAGTTTTTCCCTGCAATGCTCTCTAAAAACACCGTTGCATAAGAGCCTTTTGGCATAGTAAAGGAGAGTTGCATCATAGTCTCTTTTTTTACATACTTACAATCGATGTCACTTGGATAGACAAGCGCTTCACGTCTCTGCCCTTTTTCTTGTAAAAAAGCATCGTCATGTTTGTTTTCTATCTCAGCAGCGTCATACTTTGCACGAAATGTATCTCTGCCACATAAAAGCCCTGTTGGAACAACTTTTTTTGCTGCAAACTCTTTTGATGGTATGAGCTTTGGCGTGGAAAGTTTGCCATCTTTTGCAACAAAAACATCACCGCTAAGAAGCATAAACTCCGATGAACCGCTCTCTTTGCTCAGCATCACTCGCTCTCTTAACCACTCGTTAAAGTAGTAGCTCTGATAAACAGAGATCAAAAAGCTCTTCAGTTTTGCGTCTTCGATGAAAAGTTCACCTTTTATCATCTCTCTGGCTTGTTCTATACTGCCCGCATCACGCCCAAATCTTTGGTAGCCAAAATAGTTTGGAAGTCCGCTTTTAGCGATTTTTCTAGCAACTTTTTCTATCTTGCCTGCATCCATGGCATCGAGTTCATAGAGATTGATGCTAAACCTGTTTCCAGCCAAATCTCCCATTCTGATAGAGTGAGAGTGTCTCGTTTTTTCTAAAATCTTTATCTGCTTGTGCTGAAAGTTGTTTAACGCTCTCTCATGTTTTGACTCTAGTGAAATATACTGCGTTGTCGTTGCGTGTTTGTCTTTAAGCCCTGCGTAGCCTATCTTTTGGGCAGGAACATCGAGCAACTCTGCAAATACGGCTATCATATCCCATGTAGTAATCTCAACTTTTTGCACTTTTAGTATGAGGTAGTTTCCTCTGCCTAAAAACTCTTCCATCGGGATTTCATCGACTACGAAATCCTTCTCATTTTGATAAAACTTAAAGTCGATATCCTGTGTGCTTTGTAGATATTCTCTATCTAACTCATTTATAATTGTAGAAATTTTAGCTCCTTTGAAGCGATTACTATATCTTGTTCTATCGCTTTTTTTAACTCTTCAAGCGATGCAAATTTTTTGTTCTCTCTGATAAAGTTGACAAAGCTGATGCTCGCACTCGTGCTACACGACACCTCACCATCAAGGATGTGGCTCTCAAGAGCAAAGCTTCCATCTGTAGTCACTCTATGCCCCACAAAAGAGACCGACGGATGAAAATGCTCCTCATCATCGATGCGAGTGAGTGTTGCATAAACGCCCTCTTTTGGCATCAAAAACTCTTCTGCTTCTATGTTTATGGTAGCAACGAGCTCTTTTTTGCCTATGCCCTGCCCTGAGACAACATCCCCTTTGATGGTGTAGTTATGCCCTAAAAAAGCGTTCGCTCCCACGATATCTCCGATTTGAAGCTTGGCTCTAATCTTGTGGGAGTGTACAGAGTCGCCGTGCAAACAGACCTCTTCCACCACAACTACCTCTCCATCAAAAAGCTCTTTTAGCTCTTTATGCGAATACTTTCTATCTTTTCCAAAGTGAAAATCATACCCGACGACTATCTTTTGGAGTTTTGGGAACTTCTCTTTTAAAAAAGCTATAAACTCTTCTCCGCTTAGATGACGGATGCTCTCTAGTTCAAGATAGGCGAGTGGAAAGTGCGAAAAATGCTCACGCTCTTTTTTTGGAGTAAGATTTGCATAGCCTGTCTCGATAACGACTATCGCGCCATCTTTATCAAGTGCGCTAAAAAGCTGCTGATGCCCTATGTGCATCCCATCAAATCCGCCAATCGCAATAGAAGTGCTCTTTTTCAAATGCTCTCTCTTTCTCTTACTTAAAAGCATGATTTTAGCAAAAAGATATCTGTTTTCTTATTAAAAAGATGGTAATAGAGCAGTAATGCATCTACGTTATGCTTTGCAACAAAACAAAAAGGAACGACACTATGACACCTATATATGCAGATATTCTCATCATTGGAGCTGGTCCCGCAGGGCTTGTTGCGGCAAATACAGCTAATGAAAACTATCCAGATAAAAAAATCATTCTCCTCAAAGAGTTCGAGAAAAATCAGGTTCCATGCGGTATCCCTTATGTATTTGGACCGACACTTGGGAGCGTTGAAAAAAATGCGATGTCGTGTGGTACGCCTGTGCCAAATGTGCAGGTTCTTGTTGATACTGTTCTAAAAGTTGACATAAGTGCCAAAACGGCGGCATCTGCAACTGCACTCTACTCCTTTGACAAACTTATATTTGCAACGGGGTCACTTCCCTTTGTACATGCAAGCTTTCAGGATGCGATGCACCTCCAAAACGTCTTTTCAATAGGCAAATCTTATGATAATGTCAAAAAAATGAAAGAGTGCATTGAAGATAAAAAGCAAATTACCGTCATTGGAACGGGTTTTATCGGTGTTGAAATCGCTACAGAACTTGCGATGATGGGCAAAGATGTGACAATTGTTGGCGGTGGCGGCATCTTGGAAGGCTCGTTTGATCCAGATATGGCGATGCAAGCGCAAGCAATCATGGAAGAAAAAGGAATCAAACTCTCTCTTGGACAACATGCAACAGAGATAAAATCATCGCAAAACAAGGCTTACGCTATAGAGCTTTGCGATGGAACTGTTCTTGATGCAGAGGTCGTTCTTCTTGCAACAGGTTATCAGCCAAACACAAAACTAGCTGCTGATGCTGGGCTCAAACTTGCACGCTATGGCGGCATTTGGGTAGATGAGTATATGAGAACCAAACATAAAGACATTTTTGCTATCGGTGATTGCAGTGCCAGACGTGACTTTATCACACGTGACCCATCCAAAGTGATGCTAGCATCTACTTCAGCGGCGGAAGCAAGGGTAGCAGGAAGCAGTCTTTACAGCCTCAAAACACTCAAAGGTTTTAACGGTACTATCGCTATCTTTTCAACAATGATAGGAGAACGTGCTTTTGCAAGTGCGGGTGTAACAGAATCACGTGCCAAAGAGGAAAACATCGACTACATCAGTGGATTTTTTGAAGGTTTTAACCGCCATCCTGCAACGATTCCAGATGCAGCAAAACAATCTGTAAAACTTATAGCGATGAAAAATAGCGCTCAAATCATCGGCGGACAAGTTATCGGCGGAAAAGAGGCTGGAGAGATTATCAACATTATCGGTCTTGCGATAGAAGCGGAGCTTACCCTGCACCATCTTATCTCACTACAGACTGCCACACAACCGCTACTCACCGCTGCACCGACCAACTACCCAATCGTCAAAGCGGCGCAAAATGCTCTTACGAAGAGGTAGTTAGATTTGGTACTTCATCCACTCTGGATGTGAAGTCCATGTGGCTAACCACGCGGG
>CAXNED010000131.1:0-4027 GCA_964201385.1 Sulfurimonadaceae bacterium
CAAAAAACGATGCATTTACTGGAAATTATTCAAAACAATCCGTTTGAGTATCCGCCTAGTTATGAATATCTCAAAGGCGATATGAACGGTTTGATGAGTCGCAGAATAAATAAACAACACAGACTAGTATATGAAGTGCTTGAAGAAGATAAAATCATCAAAGTCTATAGGATGTGGGAGCATTATGAGTAGCTCCAACATCTAGCCTCTTTAAGAAGAGGCTTTTTTATACTTGACTGAAGAGTAGAGCGAGAAAACGATAAATGCGATACCGATAAGTCCTGTAAATATCTCAGGTATATGAAACTTCATGCCAAAGAGCATGATGAAAGCAAGGATGCCGATGGCATAGTGTGCGCCGTGTTCGAGGTAGATGTACGAATCAAGTGTCTCTTTTTCAACCAGATAGATAGTCAAAGACCTTACAAACATCGCCCCGATACCAAGTCCTACCATGATGATAACGATATCTTTTGTGATGGCAAAAGCACCGATAACACCATCAAACGAGAAAGAAGCATCTAGCACTTCAAGGTACAAGAAACCGCCGATACTCCCTTTTTTTACAACATCGGCAACAGAGGCATCGTTCTCCTCTTTTTCCAAAATATATCCGATGATGTCAACGCCTACGTATATGACGATGCCCCAAAGCCCCGCTACAAGAACCGCTAGTTTATGTGCTTCATCCACGAAAGAGCTAAAAGAGATGAGAACAACCAGAGAGAGAAAAATGGAGATAGCTTCTATCTTGCCTAAAAGCCCAAGTCTCTTCTCGATAACCTCAAACCAATGGACACTTTTCTCCTCGTCAAGCATAAAGTTGAGAAAAACAAGAAGCAAAAACATCCCTCCAAAAGCCGAAATCTCGGCATGATGAGCTATGAGTTTGTTGGAGTATTCGCTCGGGTTGTCAAGTGCGAGATTCCAAACTTCTATAAGTCCCATATCGGCGGTTTGCCCAACGATAACTAGAGGGAAAAGAAGTCTCATACCAAACACCGCTACCAAAATACCAACGGTCAAAAAGAGTTTTTTCCAGTATTCATCCCAAGTTTTTAGGATAGAAGCGTTTACGACGGCATTGTCAAAAGAGAGCGAAACTTCCATAAGAGCCAAAATCACGGCAATCATAACAAGGTTAAGCGCATTTGCCCACCCTCCGAGTTTATACCCCCACCATGCGGCTATAAGAAGAGTAACAAATGTGAAAAGAAAAGAAAATCTAAAATGTTTCAAACGGTCTCCTAAGACAAATAATTTTGCAATTTTACCTTGATTTAGTAATGAACGGCAAGCCAGATAGTCTCTTCGTCTGGTTTTGTCCATGAAACACGATGTTTTTGATGTGCTGGGATGGTAACATAGTCTCCTACTTTCATCCTCACGTCATCTCCCTCAAAAAAAGAGAGTATCGCTTCGCCTTTTAGCACCATTACCCACTCATCTCTGCTTTGGTCGTACCATTCATTTTTGGGTGTTGTGTGTCCACAGGAGATGATTCTCTCTATCTTCATGCCACGTGCAGCGACAATCTCCTCAAAAAGTTCATCGGGAAGTGATGTGGGGATATTTTTGAAGATATTGTTCATACAAAACAGGCGCTTACGTAGCCCACAACCCTGCTTGTATCATCACTTGCGTCCGCACTTGTTCTATAGTCAAGGATATGGGGCTTTAAGCCAAGTTTTTTGGCGCTCTGAAGCATCGCTTCTACTCCTATGCGCCCGCACGCCTCGCAGCCATTATGAAGCAAGCCTACATCCAGCTCTTTTACCGCCTCCAGACAAATAGCATCAAGTTTTAATGCCTCTTTTAGTGTGTAAAAATGGCTCAAATCGGTGCTGATAATCACGCCAACATCCTCTTTGCTCAAGAGAAAATCGACTATCTCGCTAAGCGCGTGCGGGTTCATGTGGGAGTACACGAGTTCAAGAAGGGAAGCCTCCTCGAAATAGTATTTTATAAAGGGAAACTGCACTTCTGTGCTATGTTCCGCGTGTGCTTCAAGATGACACAGAAGCGAAAATCTCTCTTTAAGGCTTTGCGAGAGCTCTGTTGCGGCGGCTATGGAACCAAATGGGGTGTCGTACGAACTAAAGCCACAAAGACTGACCCCCTCGTAAGCGACTCTGTGCGAGGGACCAATCACCACAAATGTTTTGACACCGCTCTTTTGTAAAACTCTATAAGCGACATTTGCGGTGTAACCTGAGTATATATACCCCGCATGCGGCACAATCACCGCTCTACTTTTGACATCTGGCAGAGGGGATGCTTCATCATACGCCGCACTAAAATGCTCAAAATAGCGTTCTAACTCTACCGCTCTTGATGGGTAAAATGCACCACTTACACTCATCTCTCGTCGCATAAAATCTCCTTCTCTACAGCGCTTCGATAGCATCAAAACTATCCTCTATCGCCTCTACGCGGTATCTGTAGATGGAGGGATGCTCCTCAAAAATGATGGGACTTAAGCCCGCTTTCATGCATAAATGCTCCAAAAATTCTTTTGGCGATTTGAGCTCCTCCCATACTTGTGGCAAAAATGTCCCCTGATGCCCTTTGTGGTTCAAGATAAGCCCATCGATGTCTGGCACAACTTTTTGGAGCAAATCCTCAAAATCATCATACTCTAAAAGCTGAGGCACACTCAAAACAGAGACCTCAACAGAGACATTTGACAACTCTCTCTCATGCAGAGGATGAAATCTTGGGTCGCTAAATGCCGCGGAGCGGGCATTTGAGATAACATCTTCAAGAAGCGTTTGGTGTGCCACGATAGAACCTATGCAGCCTCGCAAATGGTGGTCATACTTGAGCGTTACAAAAGTCGCACCCTGCTCATCCAAAAATGGATAGGTTTTATACAGAGCATCTTTATCTATCTTATAAAAGGTGTGAAACCTCTCAAGTATCGCAGTTTTTGCGATTTGTAGTAAAACGAGGTCAAGCATCTTCTCTCCTTTAGCGCACTATCTCTTTGAGTGCATCTTCAAAACGTTCATACTCAAAAACAAACCCATATTCGGTGAGTTTGGATGGGTAAATCTCTTTAGAGTCAAGCATAACAGCCGCACCTTCGCCAAAGAGAAGCTTGAGTACAAATGCAGGAAGCGGGAAAAGTGTGGGACGATGCAATACTCTTCCCATAACTTCCGTCTGCTCTTGGTTGCTTAGCGGATAGGGCGCGCAAAAGTTGACAGAGCCACTCATATCTGGCGTTTTGATGATGAACTGCACCGCTTTTACCAAATCGTCGATGTGTATCCACGAAACCATCTGCTCGCCGCTGCCCACTTTGCCGCCTAAGCCGAACTTAAAAGGAGGGAGCATTTTTTGGAGTGCGCCGCCCTCTTTGGCGTAGATGACACCAAAACGCATCTGCACATTGCGCACGCCAAAAGTACCTGCCCTTGCCGCTTCTGCCTCCCAATCTTTGCAGATATGCGCCAAATAATCATCCGCAAAATCAGTCGAATCGTCATAATGCACCACATCAGAAGCATAAATCCCAACCGCCGAAGCGTTTAAGAAGAGTTTTGGTTTCTCTTTGCAAAGTTCTATGGCATCGACAAGCTTTTTTGTTGTGTTGATGCGACTCTCATAAAGCGTTTTTTTATACGCATCACTCCAACGTGCCAAAATCGTAGCACCGCTAAGGTTAATCAAAATATCGCACTTCTCTATCTGTGCCGCCACATCCTCGGCACTCACACCGCCTCGGACATTGACACCCACAACGTCATTATGTTGCGAAGTAAAATAGCTCTCAAGCTTTGAGCCAACCAGACCACTCTTCCCACAAATAGCAATTTTAAGTCTATTCCCTGATGCCATGCTGCACTCCGTTTTTGATATTTACGTAGATTATAAATCCACTCTTCTAAAGCGGAGCTTATAGTTCTAAAAGTACCGTATCTCTTGCTGTTACTTCAAGTTTTTTGCACGCACTCTCAAATGCCATGCTCTCGCCGATGAGGATACAGCGATGTTTTGCCCTTGTTATGGCGGTATAGATAAG
>CAXNED010000132.1:0-3996 GCA_964201385.1 Sulfurimonadaceae bacterium
AAGACGGGATGGCTTGAAGTTTTAGGCTGTGGAATCGTTGATCCAAATGTTTTTGCGGCGGTAAAATATGAAAATGTAAGCGGTTACGCGTTTGGTTTAGGCGTTGAGAGATTTGCTATGCTGATTCATCAGATTGGAGACCTTCGCTCGCTCTTTGAGGGAGATATTAAGTTGCTGGAGCAGTTTAGATGATAATTACAAGAAGTTGGTTAAACGAGTGGATAGATTTAAGTGCGATTTCTAATGATAAGTTGGTAAAGACACTTAACTCCATAGGGCTAGAAGTTGACAGCGTAGCAACATACGAGATACCTCAAAAAATAGTTTTTGGAAAAGTTTTAGAGTGTGAAAAACACCCTGACGCAGATAAGCTAAATGTCTGTAAAGTGGACACTGGAGATGGCATCAAGCAGATAGTTTGCGGTGCATCAAACGTTAGAGCTGGACTTGATGTAGTTGTTGCTACTCTGGGTGCTGTTATGCCTGATGGCACGCTTATCAAGCCAGTAGTGCTTCGTGGCGTGGCATCTGAGGGTATGATATGCTCTTCCAAAGAGATTGGTTTTGGCGATGTCCAAGAGGGTATCCTTGAACTAGATAAAAGTATCGGCAAATACAAAATAGGCGAGGAGCTCTGCACAAATCCTCTCTTTAGTGATTCGGTTATCGAGATAGAGTTGACTGCAAACCGTGGAGATTGCCTTAGCATAAGAGGCATAGCAAGAGATTTGAGTGCAGCTTTTGACAAGCCGCTTCGCGAGAGAGTTTTCCGTGAAGATGAGGACAAAAGAGTTGGCATAGGGCGTATTTTATCACTTTGGCATGAAAATAATTTAGACGTTGAGATTCGTTACAAAGCAGTGGATATTAAAAACTTTGTTCTGCCGCTTGTGATGAAAATCAGACTTACTCAAATTGAAGAGAAAAAAGAGTCTGCTATTGAGTCTCTTATGACCTATGCAACACACAGCAGCGGGGTAGTTTTAAGAGCATATGAGCATGCTTTCTTTTGTGCTGCAGGTGAGACAATGGCAAAAATATCTCTTAGCAGAGATGCAAATGGTTTTGCTTCAATTAAGACAAAAGAGAAGGTGGCTTCTATTGTTGGCGTGTCACAAGAGGATATCTCAAAAGTAACTTTTAGTGAGGGACTTGTACTGATTGAGGCAACTTATATTGCACCAGATGTAATTTCTAAGAAGATGCAAGAGAAAAAAATCCCATCAGGAACCGCTTACTATAGAGCTTCAAGAGGGAGTGAACCAGAGCTAAATCAGGGATTGGATTACTGCATAGGCATGATAGACTCCCATTCAGACTCCTTGGTGTACGGTGGAACTATTGAGATAGAAGAAGCATATGACGATAAAATTATCAGTGTCAGCAAAAAAGAGATTGATGAGATTATCGGTGCAAATATTGATAAAGCAAAAATTACAAAAATACTCAAAAATCTAGGGTTCGATACAACAAAATCTTCAGCTGATAATTTTATTATCTCAGTGCCAAGATTTAGACATGATATACTCAACAAGCAAGATATCGTTGAGGAGATTGTTCGTTTAGTTGGGATTGACAACATTCCATCTAAGCCATTTACTTTTACAGAAGCAAATAGTTTTGGCGATGACTACTTTAACTACAAAAAAAGAGAGACATACAGACATAAAGCTGCCTATAGCGGCTTTTTTGAGTCTGTACATTTTGTTTTTGATGAAAAAAAAGTTTTACAACAGTATGGATTTGAGACTATTGATGAAAACAAAGAGTTGTTAAACCCAATAGTAAATACGCTAGATACACTAAGAACTACACTTCTCACAGGACTTCTAAAAGCTGCATCCAACAATAGCAAAAACGGCTATGCGTCTGTAAGACTTTTTGAAGTTGGCTCTGTTTTTGATGCACAGCGAGTAGAGTCTTTAAAAATGGCTCTTCTTTTATGTGGCGATAGAGAGTCTGAGAGTTTATCAAACGCAGGAAAACCTTTAAAAGTAGATTTTGCATTTTTTGCGCAAAAACTCTCCAACATTATTGGCGCATTTGAACTTCGTGAATTTGCAACAAAGCATACACTTTCACACCCTTACCAGTGTGCTGCAATATTTGTAGATGGTGTGTGTATGGGTGAGATGTTTCGTCTGCATCCAAATGTTGAAGAGAGCTTTGACTTAGATACAACTTACATGTGTGAGCTAGATTTTGAAAAGTTGCCATATGCACTCAAAACAGCAAAAACAACCTCAAGATACCAAGCCTCTTTTAGAGATTTAAGCGTGGTTATGCCAAAAAATATGCCTTATGAAAAGGTAAAAGCTGTTATTGGCGCTTGTGAAATCAAAGAACTTGTGCGTTTTTACCCAGTTGACAAGTACAGCGATGCGACGCTAGGGGACAGTATGAGTCTCTCCATCCGTTTTGTACTTCAGTCAAATGATAAAACACTTGAAGAAGAGGATATTACAAACGCAATGGACGCTGTTTTAGCGGCACTTAAGAGTGAACTTGAGGTAGGCATCAGATGAAAAGTGCAAAAGTGAGTAAAGCGGAGAGATTTTCGCTCCGCACTTCCCAAATCGCGCCCGATAAGTCGATTTCTCATAGATGTGCGATGTTTGCTATGCTTGCAGATGGAACAAGTGAGATAGAGAACTTTTTACGAGCAGAAGATACGCTAAACTCGCTTCAAATTGTAAAAAATCTAGGTGCAACGATAGAGGATGACGGAGTAGTTATCAAAATCAGCTCTAATGGCATCAAAGAGAGCAGTGAGATACTTGATTGTGGCAATTCTGGAACGGGGATGAGACTTTTTTGCGGACTTTTGAGTTCCGCAGAGGGGCATTTTGTTTTAACGGGAGATGAGTATCTTCGCCGCCGTCCTATGAAGCGGGTAACTGCTCCGCTTCGTGACATCGGTGCAAAGCTTGACGGTAGAAACAATGGTGATTTGGCACCGCTAAGCATTAGAGGAGCATCTCTTAGCGCATTTAATTATGAGAGCAAAATCGCTTCGGCACAAGTAAAGAGCGCTATGATTTTGGCGGCTCTTAGAGCTGATGCAGAGTGTATCTACAGTGAGCCAGAACTTAGTCGAGACCACACAGAGAGAATGCTTCAAGGGATGGGCGCAGAGATAGAAGTAAATGGTTTAACTACGAAAATAAAACCGATGAAAAAACTTCTCTCACCTCTAAAGATAAGAGTTCCAGCAGATCCCTCAAGTGCATTTTTCTTTGGAGTTGCCGCTGCAATTACTCCAAATTCTGATGTTGTTTTAGAGGGCGTTACGCTCAATCCAACACGTATAGAAGCATTTGAAGCACTCCGTAAAATGGGTGCTGATATAACTTATGAGACGACGGATAGCAAGTATGAACCAATCGGCAACATACATGTAAAGTATGCTCCGCTCAAAGCTATCACAGTTGAGGAAAACATCTCTTGGCTCATAGACGAACTTCCTGCTCTCTCGATAGCTTTTGCGTGTGCAGAGGGTGTGAGTGTGGTAAAAAATGCAGAGGAGCTTAGGGTTAAAGAGAGTGACAGAATCTCAACTGTAGTAAACGGACTTAGAGCTTGCGGTATTGAAGTAGAGGAAGTTCATGATGGCTATAGCGTAAAAGGTTCTGAACTTAGAACCGCTACTATCAACAGTCATGGAGATCACAGAATCGCTATGAGTTTTATGATAGCGGGTCTTAGGTGTGGGATGGAAGTAGAAGATATCGCGTGTGTAAACACCTCTTTTCCAAACTTTTTTGAGCTTTTACAAAAAATCACAAAGGTGGAGTTTGCGTAGATGAAGATAGAGCTGGCTGAGAGTTACGGTTTTTGTTTTGGTGTTAAACGAGCCATTAAAATAGCTGAAGAGAATAGAAACTCTGCAACATACGGTCCGCTTATCCACAACTCCAAAGAGATTGAGCGTTTGGAGAAAGATTTTAATGTTGGACTCTCCGACAATCACAACAGCTTTGCTTCAGGCGATAAAGC